>JAMPBI010000137.1 GCA_023666775.1 Alistipes sp.
GTCTTGTGCGTTGTGGTTTTCATATACGCCCACACGAGTCTGTCTTTCTTGATCGCGTGCGGCGTACCGCCCTCCTCAAAATATGTAAACACCCTGCCGACTTTCAGCACGGCGCCTTTTATAAGGATCCCCGAAGCCGACGCCCAGTCCGCTTCTGCCTGTTCTTCCGTATATCCTGCCTCGGCGATCTCCTTACGGATCTTCTTGAGCTTGCTTCCCCCGAAAACCCGGATAATATAAATAATACTCCAGATAACCAGAACAAGACCGATACCGAAAATAACATAAACCACTTCGCTTACCATATCCCCAACCTTACCGTCATAGATATAGTACGGTATGATCATATCCTTTACTTCCTGCTCCGTATAACCAAATTCCTTCATGTAGTTGATAAAATATTTTTCCTCACTGGAAGTCATTTTCTTGACCGTACCGGAAATCTTGATCGGATCGGAATACTTATTGGAAAAAGTATTGTCCGCCATTGCCTCCATCTCGTCTTCCATGGAAACAGGAACCCTCACGCCCATAAACGGATCGTCGTTCTCCGTTCCGGTCCAGATGATATAATATAACGAAGTCGTGGTCTTCTTACCTGTACTGGTATTCTTCTTGTACATCTCCATAAACGCGCCGTAGTTCGCCTCAATGGAAGCGTCTATGACCATTCCCTCTTTGATATCCTCCGGTTTCAGTTCTTCCAGCTTCGCATGTCCCCGGATCGCCGAAGCCACGTTGCCAAACTGGTACGCGCACAGCGCAAGACCGATCACCAGCATCATGATAAAGACAGGAATACTTGATTTAATACTCTTTTTCTTCAGATCTTCAAACATTTTTCTCTCTCCTATATTCGTAAATTGTTTTCCCTACTATTATATATTGACGGCTTTTGAAATGCAATGGAAAATATGTATCTTTATGGAATAATAACGCATATGATATTAAGAAATATAAAGATGAAATGAGTGATCGTTTTGTATACTTCTTCCTCCGGGTTCAGTATCATAACCAACCAGTACCTTACCTGCTTTGAAAGGATATTAAACCGCATGATATGCGGCATGACAACGGCAAATCTCACGAACAGCATTTCCCACAATTTCATTGTGCAGATGATCCCCCATCACCGCGCGGCGATCGAAATGTCCAAAAACCTTTTGCGCTATACCACCTTTATCCCTCTCCAGGAAATCGCTCTTGACATTATCCGGGAACAGACGGAAAGCATACGAAATATGGAACGCATTTTCCGCTGCTGCAACAGAACGAAAAATACGCGTCAGGAACTTTCCTGCTACCAAAACAGCTTTGACGAAATCACGCATACCATGTTTACGGGCATGGAAAACGCGTGTCAGGTCAATGATATCAACGTTAATTTTATGTATGAAATGATACCCCACCACATGGGCGCGATAAAAATGTCCCAAAGCGCGTTAAATTTCCCAATCTGTTCCGGATTGGACCCGATACTGGACGCGATCATAACGTCACAGGAAAAAGGCGTCCGGCAGATGGAAGAATTGCTGGCGCAGATGAATGAGGCTTGATGAAACTTTGTCATGTATTGGGAGATTCAAGTCCAAAACAAAAGAAAAGCGCGATTTTATATAGATTTGCTCTTTTATAATCGCGCTTTGTCCTATACATGTTGAATTAAAATTTTTATTCTGCCTTATACAGTCTGAAGCTCCGCAAGTTGCTCTACATCTTCAATATTAAGACCTGAATATTTCGCAATTTTATCAATTGGCAGTTCCCCATCTTCTAACATTCTAAGTGCTGTTTCCCTTTGATTTTGGCTAATGCCCTGATTTAAAATTTTTCTTGCATTTGTTTCAATCAACGCTCCACTCATCATATCACCCACACCTTCCTGCACATTCTTATACTTTTGTGCAATCTCTTTAACCACGTCGCCGGAAAGCTCTATAATCGTCCGCTTGTCAAATGCCCCGATAACTCCCTGCTGTTCCATCTCATCAAGCCTTTTCAGAATAACCTGATATTCTGCTTTCAGTTCTTCCAGCTTCCGCTCATTACTATTATACTCCGGAAAGCTGTTCTCATGTGAAAAAATGTAAAACGGGATCAACATCAACAGACGTTTTTCAAAAATATCATCAAGCGAATACTTCTGCACTTTCATAATCGGTATGTCATACTGCACCGTCCCTCCCGGTGTGACAATAACATACTTCATCTTATCCGGTGTCTTTTTGTATGTCCGAAGATACAGAACCGCCGTATTGGGGAATGTCACTGTCAGCGTTTCTTCCGTAACCTCCCCCTCGTCAAGCGCTATCTGCGCATCATACTCAAAAAGCCTTATCGTGATCCTTCCGTCCGGTAAACTGCTTTCACATTCGATATGATATTTCTTTGGCGGCTTTCCAAAAACCGTAAAATTTGTGTCTGTAATGCGTTCCTTGTCCGCCTCGTACTGCTGGTCTAAAAAATGCTCGTTAGGAAAAAACTGTATTTCTTCCTCTCCTGTATATGTTTCCCCAAAAATCTCATTAATTATAGGAATAACCAACTTCCGGCAGTCATTTAAGACTGTACGGAACGCCCCGTCATATATATTTGCCATGCTTTAATCCTTTCCTATGTGATTTTATCATATCATTTTTCTTTTATAAATTCAAGAAGTCCAATCCGCAATTTACAACCAACACAAATTAAGATAACATTACAGTGTGATATGCCGCGCTCCATTACCTACCTCGCCTCCCAGACCGTCACGCCATTCCACTCAATTTTCACAATATCTTCCGCGGCTACAACATTCGGGAACTTATAACTGTACCCGCCCGATGAGTTATGTCATTACCGCCTCCGCCGTTAAATTGAAGGATCAGGGAAGTTCCGTCTTTCATCGTACATACCGGAGTATGTCTCTCAACATCAAACTTTATAAAATCATGATCCTCTGCCGTTGTCCCCGTTAAACTCAATTCCATTCCGTCAACTTTTACATGATTAACTACAAACGAACCTGTTACGTTATTTACTGCCGGTACTTCAACTTCACAAATTTCATCAATCTTTACCGGTTCCGTCTTTAGTACAAACGCCTTACTCCATGTACCCTCTATCCTTTTTTCTTCTATTTCCGTCCTCATTTTCAGAATTAAATAAGTCAAATGCTCTTCCGTCGTATCGATCGGATTGATCGCTCCATGCGTAATTTCATCATATGCGCCGTCTCTTGACGCGACATATTTTACCAGTACCCTTCCGTCGTCCAGCTCCTCTTTTGTATATCCTCCGTCCAGACCGGTGACGGTATTCTGAAATGCCAGCCGCAGCATATCTTCCTTAGACGCCTCATCGCATACCACCGTCATGTAAAAGAAATCTTTCCCGCCCAAAAATTCTTCTTCCGAGTCGAAGCCAAACGAATCAATATAACAATCCGGGTATTTATCCGAAAAGTAAATCTTATCTTCTCCCGACACCTTCCCCTCCAGCAGGTCCGCCACCGTTATCTTTGCGCCGATTTCCTCAAAATTACAGTAATTTATGCGAAAATTCTCCACCGCAAACTCAATTTCTTTCCCTTCCAGTTCCACATCATAATTACTGTATTGAAGTTCAAATGTAACCGAACTTAAATCCTCCGATATTCCAACCGGAAACGGCATACAGTCCACACCGCTCTTTTCGTTATACTGCCCGTGGGTCAGTGTACTGTCGTCTGCCCCATACCAGTAGTTTGATAAATATTTTTTCGTCTCCCCGTCCATCGTCACATATACGGCGTCGAATTTAGCGCTTATGTTGATCGGAACGCTGTTTTCACTTTCCTCCAGTATCGGAGAACCGTCCTTTGATTTTATTGTTACACTAATATACGCCTCATGACTGGTTGCGGCATATTTTCCCCATTCCACGGTCAGATTACCTTCATTTGCTTCAAAAGCCTCTTCCGTTTTTGAAGTTTCGATATCATATACCGGCGCGTTGCTTTCCGCCTGATTTAAATGATCCTGATATTTCCTGGACCATACGGTCTTATACAATCTGCTCAAATACTCCTGTCCTAATACTGCCCCCACCGAAACCAGCGTTAAAGCCGCCGCGATAATCGCGACTTTCCATACTGTTCTTATACTTTTCCCTTCCTTCTTATTTTTCTGCTCCCTTTTTGCAAGACTTATGATTTCCTTTAATTTACCTTCATCACTTACAATATCCGAAAGTTCATATTCAAGTCTCTTCCTTACATTCCAATTATTATTCCTCATCAAAATCCACTCCCTTCAGATCCTCTTTCAATTCTGCTCTCGCCTTCTTTAGCCGAAATTCTACAGTTGTCCTTGGAATCCCCGTAACATGGGCAATTTCTTTTGTCGTCAATTCCTGGTAATAGAAAAGGATTATAACCTCCCTGTACTTTTCCTCAAGCCTTCCTATCGCACGGGAAAGGATCATTCTGTCTTCCGCCGCGGAATACGCGCCGGGACCTCCGCCTCCCGTTTCCTCTTCCAACAGCATTGCAAATTCGTCTCCTGTCATATGTAAATGTTTCTTTGAACAGGTTTGCGCCAGAATTTTCTTGCAGCTATTGATCGCGACCCTTGTAAGCCATGTCTTTATATTACTATTACCCTGAAACTTCCGATAATAGCAGAATACATTCACAAAAGTATCCTGCAAAGCGTCCTCAGCCATCTGGTAATTTCCTAAATACAGACAACACATTCGCAGAATATCCGTAGCATACTCTCTATACAGCCCGGCAATAACTTCTTCATAGGCGAAATCATTTTCCTTCTGCATTTTCATTGATCCGCGATACCCTCTTTCCTTAAAAATTCTTCCGTAAAATATTTTACATCTATTAGATATCGATCCGCGCAAAACTCGGAGTGGTTTTTATAAATATTATTTACTATACAAAACACGTTCTTCTATGATAAAATAAATACGTTAAAACGGATCAAGATGTTAGCGGAAGGTGACAACATGGGAAAATTGAAAGATAGAAAAACGAAAGAACTCAGCACGGAAGCGGAATTAGAAGCATTTCTCGAAAACGAGACGGAAGCCAACCTGTATGCGGCAAAATGCCTTGCCGTATGCGCCGGCGTCGGCGCTCTGGCGTGGCTGTTCAATCTTGTGGGAATTTTTATCATTCCCGCGACGATCATGAATATCGGAATGCCGATCACCATTCTGCTCTTTCTGTTACCGGCATTACTATGCAAAATAACGGGCGGTAAACCACTCTGGCTGAAATACGCCATTATCATATGCGGCACTACAAGTATTTTTATTCTGTCATGCGCCATGCCAAAACACGGCGTCCTCGCGTGGGCGGTACCGCTGGCGCTAAGCTGCCACTACTATTCCAAAAAACTGACGCACCTTACTCTGGTCGCTTCATGGGTGCTTTTTTCCGCCTCGATTTATATCGGCATGTATATTGGCGAAGGGGACATGAATCTGCTGGTTTTTGAGCCGATTGTCAAAAATCGGGTCATTACCGGTCAAATGTTGTATGAGGCAAGCCTTTTCTTCGTGTTCCCACGCGCCCTGATCCTTTTGGGGATTTCCTCCATATGCACCACGGTAGCCGGACGGACGAGAAGATTACTGGAAAAACAGATCAAAGACAGTGAAGAACGGCAGCGTATTTCCACGGAACTCGACGTTGCGACCCGTATTCAGGCGGATATGCTCCCTTGCATTTTTCCAGCTTTTCCGGAACGCCCTGAATTTGATATCTACGCTACCATGAATCCGGCGAAGGAAGTCGGTGGCGATTTCTATGATTTCTTTATGGTGGACGAAACCCACCTTGCCATCGTGATTGCCGACGTCTCCGGAAAGGGCGTTCCTGCCGCGTTATTTATGGTCATCGGAAAAACGCTGATCAGCGATCACACAAAGCAGGATACCGATCTGGGAACCGTTTTCACGGAAGTAAACGAACTGCTTTGCAAATCAAATAACGAAGGATTATTTATCACCGCTTTTGAAGGGGTTCTCGATCTGGTGACCGGCGAATTTCGTTTCGTTAATGCCGGACACGAAATGCCGTTTATCGCAAAATCCGGCAGCGCCTATGAACCGTATAAACTGCGCGCCGGATTCGTTCTTGCCGGTATGGAAGGCGTAAAATATCAGAGCGATTCCATACGGCTTTCACCGGGGGATAAGATTTTCCAATATACGGACGGCGTGACGGA
>JAMPBI010000138.1 GCA_023666775.1 Alistipes sp.
AAAACGCCGCCGACAAAACCGGCAGTTTTGGAAACGCGTCCGCCTTTGATGAAAAAGGTCAGGTCGGAGGAATAAAACCAGTGGTGAAGGTTTAAACGATGTTCTTCCGCCCACGCGGCGAGGTCGTCAAGGTTCATGCCGCCGTCGCGCAGATCCGCCAGTTTATCCATGATAAGACCGTACCCCGACGACGCGCCCAGAGAGTCGATGATGAAGATCTTACGTTCCGGGTAAAGTTCTTTTAATTCCTGCGCGGCGATCCTCGCGGAATTGACCACGCCGGAAATACCGGAGGAAAGGCTGACATGCAGGATATCTTTTCCGTCCTTTAAAAATGTTTCAAAATATTCTTTAAATTCCTCGGAATTGATCTGTGAGGTTTTGGTGTCGGCTCCGTTTGCCATGGCGCGGTAAAATTCATCAAAAGGAATGGATTTTCCCAGATCGTCCTCATAGGCTTTACCGTCCAGCTCGAAATGAAAGCAGATATAATGAATGTCCCGTTCTTTAAAATGCTCTTCCGTAAGGTCTGCCGTTGAGCAGCAGCTAAGAATATAATTACTCATAATGTCCTTCGTGTTCCTATTGGGTTATGATATTTTTGATCGCCGCGAAACTTTCTTTGCTGATGACGTGTTCAATCTTACAGGCGTCTTCCGTGGCGATTTTTTCAGGTACGCCCAAGCGCGTGAGCCACCCCGAAATGAGTTCATGGCGTTCATAAATTGTTTCCGCGATCTCCCTTCCCTCGTCGGTAAGATAAATAAAACCGGCGTCGGTGACCGTGATGTGGTTTCGGGCGCGGAGGTTTTTCATGGCGATACTTACGCTGGACTTCTTGAAACCCAGCTCATTTGCTATGTCTACGGAACGTACCACGGGTAATTTCCGACTTAATATCAGTATAGTCTCCAGATAATTTTCTGAGGATTCGTTTGTTGCCATTTTGTTTCACTCCCAATTTGTTTTAAGTTTGTGCTTCATATTCTATGATTATATCACAGGAAAATTGGAATATCAAATTTTAAAAAAAGTTGTTGACAACTAATGTGTGTTAGCATATACTAACCTTGAAGAGAAAGGAAACCGTCATGCGGTTTTTGGAAATTTTAAAGGAAAGAGGTTGATGTTATGCCGTTATCCATGGTAAAAGAGGGTGAACCCAGCGTCATTAAAAAAGTCGGTGGCAAGGAAGAAACGAAACAGTTTCTTGAGAACCTGGGATTTGTTGTGGGCGGAATCGTTACAGTCATTTCCCAGATCAACGGAAATCTGATCGTGAATATAAAGGATTCCCGCGTTGCCATCGGTAAGGACATGGCAAACCGCATTATAGTTTAGTCAGGCGCTAGTCTGACAAAACAGTCTGTGTAAGGAGAGGTTTTTATGAAGACATTACGAGAAGTCGGGATCGGAGAAACGGTCACCGTAAAAAAACTGTCGGGCGACGGTCCGGTGAAGAGGCGCATTATGGATATGGGAATAACCAAAGGCGTCCGTATCTATGTAAGAAAGGTTGCGCCGCTCGGGGATCCCGTGGAAGTAACGGTCCGGGGATATGAGTTGTCTTTGAGGAAGGCAGACGCCGAAATGATTGAGGTGGAGTAATTTTTTTACACATAGGTTAGATTGTACTAATTAACAGTAGTTACAACAAACACTATGCCGGAAAATGTAACAAGAAAGGTTGAGGAAGATGGCAATGAAGATAGTATTGGCAGGTAATCCAAACTGCGGAAAAACAACATTATTTAACGCGTTGACCGGTTCCAATCAGTATGTGGGAAACTGGCCGGGCGTTACGGTAGAGAAAAAAGAGGGTAAATTAAGAAACTTTAAGGACGTCACGGTTGTGGATCTACCGGGCATTTACTCCCTGTCTCCATACACGCTGGAGGAGGTTGTAGCAAGAAATTACATTATCAATGAGAAGCCGGACGCGGTGCTGAATATCATTGACGGAACAAATATCGAGCGAAATTTATATTTGTCAACGCAGCTTCTGGAACTGGGAATACCGGTGGTGATCGCGGTCAATATGATGGATATCGTGAAGAAAAACGGCGACGCGATCAATATCAAGAAGTTAAGTGAAAAACTGGGCTGCTCCGTTGTGGAAATTTCCGCGCTCAAGGGAACGGGAATTGACGAGGCGGCAAAAGCGGTTGTCAAGGCGGCGCAGGGCAAAAAGGCGCCGACGGTCGTACATCGGTTTGACGCTTTTGTGGAGGAGACGATTTCGGCGGTCTGCGCCAAATTAGGCGAAGAAGTGGCGGAGGAACAGAAACGTTTCTTTGCGATCAAACTTCTTGAGAAAGACGAAAAAATCGCGCAGCAGATGAAAAAAGCCCCAGATGTGGCGGAGGAAATCAAGGCGCTGGAAGACAAATTTGAGGACGATACGGAAAGTATCATCACGAACGAGCGTTATACATACATTTCTTCCATGATCGGGGAATGTGTGAAGAAGAAACAGACAGGGGAAAAACTTACGATCTCGGATAAGATCGATAAGATCGTCACAAACCGTATTCTGGCGCTGCCAATCTTCGCGGTGGTTATGTTCCTTGTGTATTATATCGCGATGTCAACGGTAGGCGCGTGGTGTACGGACTGGACCAACGATAACCTCTTTGGCGACGGTTTCCACCTGTTCAATATAGGCGCGGGAGCTTATGAAGAAGCGGCGGAAGAATTTGGCGGCGCGGCGGAAGTTATCGACGCTTTCGCGGAATACGCGGCAGGAGAGGGACTGGATATCGAAGTTACCGACGACGCGTCTTTAGATGAGCTGGTTGCGGCGGTCGAGGCGGGTACGGAAGTTACCTATCTCGTGGAAGACGAGGAAACTCTGGCGACCGAAGAAACGACGGCGTCGTATGAAGACCTCATGGAAGCGGCGGACGTTTACAAGTCTTACGGCTGCGAGGAGCCGGACCCGGCGGAATACGGCGTATGGATCCCGGGTATTCCTGCTTTGATCGAAATGGGGCTTGACGCGATTAACTGCGCGGACTGGCTGAAAGGTCTTGTCTTAGACGGTATTGTAGCCGGCGTCGGCGCGGTCCTCGGTTTTGTTCCGCAGATGCTCGTACTGTTCATTTTGCTGGCGTTTCTTGAGTATTGCGGTTACATGGCGAGAGTCGCGTTTATCATGGACCGTATTTTCCGCAAGTTCGGTCTTTCGGGAAAATCCTTTATCCCGATGCTGATCGGTACCGGCTGCGGTATTCCGGGCATTATGGCGTCCCGTACCATTGAAAATGAGAAAGACCGCCGTATGACCATTATCACGACGACATTTATCCCGTGCGGCGCGAAAGTTCCGTTTATCGGAATGATCGCGGGCGCGTTGTTCGGCGGTTCGGCGGTTATTTCCACCGGAGCGTATTTCCTCGGTGTGCTGACAATCATCTGTTCCGGTATCATGTTAAAGAAAACGAAGATGTTCGCGGGAGATCCGGCGCCGTTCGTTATGGAGCTTCCGGCGTACCATATGCCGACGGTGGGTTCCGTTTTGAGAAGTATGTGGGAAAGAGGCTGGTCATTTATTAAAAAAGCTGGTACAATTATCTTACTGTCCACGATCGTTGTCTGGTTCGCGACCTATTTCGGTTTTGTGGACGGAAAGTTTACCATGCTCGCGGAAGACGAGATTTCCAACAGTTTCCTCGCGGGATTGGGAAATCTTCTGGCATGGCTCTTTATCCCGCAGGGCTGGGGCAACTGGCAGGCTGCGGTGGCTTCAATCACGGGTCTTGTGGCGAAGGAAAATATTGTGGGTACTATGGGTATTCTCTACGGAGGCGGAGAAGGAACGGTTTATCAGGCTCTGGCGGCAGCGTTTACAACGGCGAGCGCCCTTTCCTTCCTTGTATTTAACCTGCTCTGCGCGCCGTGCTTTGCGGCAATGGGCGCCATTAAGCGTGAAATGAACAGTGGAAAGTGGTTCTGGTTCGCAATCGGATATCAGTGCGGTCTGGCATATCTTGTTTCACTGGTAGTTTACCGGATCGGCGGTTTGTTTACCGGAGCATGCGGATTTGGCATTTGGACCATCGTGGCGATTGCCATCATCATCGGTTTCCTCTATATGCTGTTCCGTCCCGCGAAAGCGCAAAAGTAAGGTGTTCTCTGATGACGGAGGTGGATTATGGGAACGTTGATAACAGGGGGTATTGTTCTGGCGCTGGTCGTTCTGGCGGTCAGAAGTATGGTGAAGAGTAAAAAGAGCGGAAAATCCATACAATGCGGCGGAGATTGCAGCCATTGCGGCGGTCACTGCCATTAAAAGAAAAACAGAAGCCGGTAACCGCGTTACTATCTGCGCGTTACCGGCTCTTTTTCTCGTCTGATAGGAAATTGCCCTGCAATTTCTCTGTTTTATTGAATCGGATTGTTATACCCGGAAAGCATATCAATCCATTCAAGATAGGTAGTTGCCATTTTTAATTTTTCATATATAATATATATGAAAAATCATAAGAAGAAAGAGGCTGAATAAGAATGAATGAAAGATTGATCCACATTATCATTGATTCATTCCCGAAAATATTCATACCGGGGCTGAAAGTTACGCTGACCCTGACGTTCATCGCGTTTGCGATGGCTTTGGTGATCGCGACCGTGGTTGCCTTGATACAATTCGCGAATGTCGCGGTTTTAAAACAGATTTCCCGGATTTATATCTGGATCATACGCGGAACGCCTCTTCTGGTGCAGCTTTATGTGGTATTCTTCGGCATTTCGGGCATGGGATATCTGATCGACCCGTTCGTCTGCGCGGCTGTGGTGCTGGCGGTCAATGAAGGCGCGTACTGCGCCGAGACGATACGGGCGGCTCTGGAAGCGGTTCCGAAAGGTCAGATGGAAGCGGGCTACTGCGTGGGAATGTCCTATATGCAGATCATTTGGCGGATCGTGCTTCCGCAGGCGCTTCGGACGGCTTTTCCACCACTGTCCAATTCGCTTCTTTCCATGATGAAAGATACGTCTCTCGTTGCCTGCATTACCGTCGCGGAAATGTTTATGGCGGCGCAGAGGATCGTGGCGAGAACGTATGAACCGATGGCGGTCTACCTTGAGGTCGCCATGATCTACCTGTTGTTTTCCACGGTCCTTACATGGCTTCAGGGGATCGGTGAGAAGTATCTGAACCGTTATCAGCAGGAGGTGTGAAATGTTAGAGGTTAAAAATCTTCACAAGAAATTCGCTGATACAAAGGTGCTGAAAGGGATCGATATCCGCGTGGATAAGGGCGACGTGATCGCCGTCTTAGGTCCCAGCGGTTCCGGGAAAACCACGCTTTTACGCTGTATGAATTTTCTGGAAAAAGCGGAAGAGGGCACGATGACATTTGACGGCGCGGAGTACCGTTTCGGGAGCGTTAAGAAAAGAGAAACCGCGGCTGTGCGTAGGAAAACGGCGTTTGTTTTCCAAAATTATAATCTGTTTTTAAATAAAACGGCATTGCAGAACGTGACGGAAGGGCTGATCGTGGCGAGAAAGATACCGAAGCGCGAAGCGGAGGAAGTCGGAAGGAAAATGCTTGACAAGGTGGGGCTTCTGGACAAATGCGGCGCTTATCCCCATCAGTTGTCGGGAGGGCAGCAGCAGCGCGTCGCCATTGCGAGGGCGCTGGCGGCGGAGCCGGAGATTATATTTTTCGACGAACCCACGTCGGCGCTGGATCCGGAACTGACCGGGGAGGTACTTGGCGTCATGCAGCAGCTTGCCGGAGAGGGTATGACCATGATCGTGGTGACCCATGAAATGGGATTTGCGAGAAACGTTTCCAATAAAGTGATCTTTATGGAGGACGGCGCGATCGTGGAGGAAGGAAATTCCAAGGAGTTTTTTGAAAATCCGCAATGCGAGAGGACAAGAGAGTTTCTGCGCATGGAGGAAAAAGAAGAATAGGAAAGGAAGATGTGACATGAGAAAGGGTAATTGGAAATTAGCGTTTTTAGCGGCGGTTACGGCAGGTGTTACGGCGTTCGCGGGCTGCGGACAGAAGGCGGATAGCGGCGATAAGGATCTGCTGGGACGCATTCAGGAAAAAGGCGAGATCGTTGTGGCGATGGAAGGCACATGGGCGCCTTGGACATACCATGACGAGACGGATAAGCTGGTAGGATTTGACACGGAGGTCGCGGAAAGGATCGCGGAAAAACTGGGTGTTAAGGCGGTATTTGTCGAG
>JAMPBI010000139.1 GCA_023666775.1 Alistipes sp.
GGATTGTTATTGGTTGGCTGCCTTATATTGTTTTAGAGCCTGCGCGAGCTGGTCGGGACACGAGGTCGGTTTGAAGCCGCACTTGATACCGTCGAGACGGTTTATGGCGTCGTCGATATCCATTCCCACAAGCAGTCTCGCGACGCCCTGCGTGTTGCCGGCGCAGCCGCCGGTAAACTGAACCGATGTAATGGTATTGCCGTCAACTTCAAAGCTGATAAGGCGGGAGCATACTCCCGATGGTGTATAATTCATATTCATTCTCCTTTATATTATGTATAATTATAGTATATTTTATTTAATATGATTATTATATCATATTTAATTAGCGGTTTTCAATTCCGGTGGAAAATGTTACAATATGTGTATGAAAATTTTTACGTTAAAGGAGAGTTGAGATGATAGGTATAATTGGCGCAATGGACGAAGAAGTCGCTCAGGTTGTGGAAGTTATGAAGGTTACGGAGATGTTTGAGCGGGCTTCCATGATCTTTAAAAAGGGTACGCTGAACGGAAAGGACGTCGTGATCGTAAGAAGCGGTATCGGAAAGGTTAATGCCGCCGTCTGCACGCAGATTCTTGTGGACCGGTTTGGCGTGGATCATATCATCAATACCGGTATAGCCGGTTCTCTCAGAGCGGAGATCAATATCGCGGACGTGGTGCTGTCTTCGGACGTACTCCACCATGACATGGACGCTACCGGATTTGGTTATCCTCTGGGTCAGATCCCGAGAATGGATGTGCTTTCGTTCCGGGCGGACGAAAGACTGATCGAACTGGGCAAGGCGGCATGTGCGAAGGCGGTGCCGGATATAGGCGTTTATGTAGGGCGCGTTGTCAGTGGGGACCAGTTTGTTTCCGACAAGGCGGTAAAGGACAGGCTGATCAGGAATTTCGACGGTTTCTGTACGGAAATGGAAGGCGCCGCGATCGCGCAGACCGCGTATCTTAACGATGTGCCGTTTTTAATCCTCCGCGCGATCTCCGATAAGGCAGATGACAGTGCGACGATGGATTATCCAGCGTTTGAGGCGATGGCGATTAAAAATTCCGTGGAAATCCTGAAAGAACTGGTTGCGGGAATATAATACCGGGAAACAGAAAGGGATTGCTTTTGGACGGCAATCCCTTTTATTGAATACTTAGAGATGTAACAAACGATATCCTCTTGTGTGCGTGGTATCGATCTTCCAGGTCGGACGAAGTTCTCTGGCGACGGCGATTTTTGCCGCATTTACAAGAAAATCAACACAAAGAAGCGTCATGAACGTAATTGCCCAGAACTTCAGGTTCTCGGGCTCCATTTCCAGAAAACGCGTCATCAGCGGTGTGAAAAAACGCCGCATGAATACGGTAATCATCAAAGAGAATGCCATGCTGGTAGGTACGGACGTATATTTGGTAATGTGCATAGGGAGTTTCGTATAATCCCACCAGATAATGCCGCACGTTTTTTCTACAAACGTGCCTAACGCGATTTCACCGACACTGACGCAAACGATCACGATACCGTAGTAAATAACGGTCTGTGCAAATGTGTCTGTCATTCCGGTATCTATTCCAAGGATCCTCAGATGTTCGGGCGTACCGAATAAAAGGTAGATCAGGACGATAGCGATTCCGTATCCAAGAAGAAAAGGAAGCGTCATATTCCTGTTGTCAATATAACCTTTCGTCATGGAAAGCCACACATTTTCAACAACAAATCCAAGAAAAGAAACAACGGTTACAATCAGGCACAATGCGAAAACTTCTGCATTTTTCATATGTATCCCTCCAAACAAATGTTGTATTATTAATTAATATAATAATTTTTTTAAGAAAATCAATATTTTCGTGATAAAATTAATGAAATTTTAATAAATTGGCTTATGGTCGATTTTTAATTTGACAGGAAAGTGGGATAAGCACTTGATAATTTAATAACAATCTAATATAATATATTCATAAGTGTTCGTCTAAGGACGGGTAAAAATTCGCGAAAAAGGAGACATTCATTATGGCACAGGTAAAATTTGATTATTCAAAGGCAGAGAGCTTTATTAAGCCACATGAGATTCAGTACATGAAGAAGATTACTGAAGATGCGAAGACCTTATTACTTTCAAGAGAAGGAGCGGGTAATGATTTTCTTGGATGGATTGACCTCCCTGTAGATTACGATAAGGAGGAGTTCGGCAGGATCAAGAAGGCGGCGGCTAAGATCCAGTCGGATTCGGAAGTGCTTGTTGTGATCGGTATTGGCGGTTCTTATCTTGGCGCGAGGGCGGCGATTGAGTTTTTGAGACATAATTTCTATAATTCCGTTTCAAAAGAAATCCGCAAGACACCGGAGATTTATTTTGTTGGTAACAGCATCAGCAGTACATATATTTCTAATTTACTGGAAGTGATCGGCGACCGGGATTTTTCCGTAAATATTATTTCAAAGTCGGGAACAACGACAGAACCGGCTATCGCGTTCCGTGTATTTAAGAAGAAACTGGAAGCAAAATACGGAAAAGCGGAAGCGGCAAAAAGAATTTACGCGACAACGGACAAGGCAAGAGGTGCGTTGAAAAATCTTGCCACAGAGGAAGGTTACGAGACATTTGTTGTGCCGGACGATGTAGGAGGACGTTTCTCTGTTCTTACGGCAGTAGGACTTCTTCCGATCGCGGTAAGCGGGGCGGATCTGGATAAGCTGATGGAAGGCGCGGCTTCCGGGCGCAAGAGAGCGCTTGAAAATGCGTTTGACGATAACGACGCCCTTCAGTACGCGGCAATCCGTAATATTTTGTTGAGAAAAGGTAAATCCGTAGAGATCCTCTGCAATTACGAGCCAAGCCTTCACTATACCTCAGAGTGGTGGAAGCAGTTGTTCGGCGAGAGCGAGGGTAAGGATAATAAGGGATTAATGCCTGCGTCCGTGGATCTTACCACAGATCTTCATTCCATGGGACAGTTTATTCAGGACGGTTCAAGGATCATGTTTGAGACGGTAGTGAATATTGAGAAGAGCCGGTGTGAGGTAATCCTTGAGGAAGAGCCGGTTGATCTGGACGGTCTTAATTATCTTGCGGGAAAGACCGTGGATTTTATCAATAAGAGCGCAATGAACGGAACCATTCTCGCCCATACGGACGGAAATGTGCCAAACCTTATGGTAAAAGTTCCTGAGCAGAATGAATTTTATCTCGGTGAATTATTCTATTTCTTTGAGTTTGCCTGCGGTGTAAGTGGTTATATTTTGGGTGTAAATACTTTTGACCAGCCGGGCGTGGAAAGTTACAAGAAAAATATGTTCGCGCTTCTCGGAAAGCCTGGTTTTGAGAAGGAAAGAGAAGAGTTATTAAAGAGATTATAAGAGTCAAAAAGGGATAAGAATCCGACACCGGATGCGGTTTTGCCGTATTCGGTGTCGTCTCTATTTTTTGGAGAAGGAGAACAGAATGAAAATAGTTATTACGGACGCCTTGACGTTGGGAAATGATATGGATCTTTCTCCGTTTGAACAGATCGGGGAAGTGGTATGTTATAAGACGAGTACGGCAGAGGAGGCGGCGGTGCGTCTTGCGGACGCCGATATCGCCATTGTGAATAAAGTTCCCATGAGGGCGGAGTCTCTGGACG
Organism: Alistipes sp.; assembly: GCA_023666775.1. GTDB lineage: Bacteria > Bacillota > Clostridia > Lachnospirales > Lachnospiraceae > MGBC120314. Next base: position 3,616 of record JAMPBI010000139.1, read on the forward strand.
GGGCGAAGAATTTGAAGATGATCGCGCTGACGGCGACAGGCTATAATAATGTGGATCTGGAATATGTGAAAAAGCGGGGTATCCGCGTTGCCAATGTCGGAGGCTATTCTACTGATTCCGTGGTACAGCATACCTTTGCGTTAATGTTTTATGTGATGGAGAAATTAAGTTACTACGATCATTATGTTAAGAGCGGCGAATACGCGAAGGCGCCGGTTTTTACACATTTCGATAAAATCTTCATGGAACTTTCGGGAAAGACATGGGGGATAATCGGTCTGGGTGAAATTGGAAGGGGCGTTGCGAAAGCGGCGCAGGCGTTTGGCTGCCGGGTTATTTATTACTCCACAAGCGGTAGAAATAATAACGGTGATTATGAGAGAGTAACATTTGACGAAATCCTGGAGCAGTCCGATATTTTATCAATCCATGCGCCGTTAAACGCGGCGACGGAAAATCTTATGGATTACGAGGCGTTTAAGAAAATGAAAAGAACCGCGATCCTGGTTAATGTGGGGCGCGGTCCGATCGTGAATGAAGGAGATTTAAAGCGCGCGCTGGAGGAAGACCTGATCGGGGGCGCGGGACTGGACGTTGTCTGCCGGGAACCGATCACGGAGGATAATCCGCTGAATGCGATTAAGGACAGCAGCAAGCTGATCATTACGCCGCATATCGCGTGGGCAACTTATGAAGCAAGAACCAGACTGATGAAAGAAGTTTATGAGAATATCCAAAGTTTTCTCGCGGGAGAGGAACGGAACGTAGTGGTATAGAAAGGAAAACGGGACCATGAGGATCTGGTTTAAGGAATTTAAAGATACCCATATGATACGGGACATGGTTGTTGAGGACGATACAAAGGTCAACCGCACGAAAAAGGTTTTTGACGCGATTGATAAAATGTGTTATGAATTTGACTTGGGAAAACCGATCTGGCTTGACGCCAATATCAATGAATTTAAGAGACATGCCCGCGTAAAATTCCGCGGAGATAATTTTATCGAGCAGTTGGATTTTGATTATCTTGAAATGCAGGTGATAGAGGAAGACTGACTGCTGCAGAAAAAATGAACAAAAGGTTGTTGAAACGGTATTTTTGCGGTATAATATATTATAATATTAATATGGAGATTTTATCCGCATTAGGAAGGGAGAGATATAGATGGCACTTCACAGCAGAACAGAATTTGAAAATGTAAATCGAATAACATTTAACATCAATATCGACAATTCCCTCAAAGATATAAATACGAACGATAGAATGGCGTATAGGGATATATTTGAAAGGGGATTACGGTGCGCGAAGCGTAATGTTAAGCAGGCGGCAGCCTATGGCTTTAAGAGTCAGGCTTTGATTTCGAGCATGGTAAATGCGCTGAATATATTGTCCGCGCAGAGACAGTTGAACAGCAGAGAGGCTGTTTATATGTTTGAGGACGCGCTTGCGTGTATTGATTCCGCAAAGCAGGAACTGGAATCACAACATAAAAGAAGATGTACGGATCTGAAGGAACGGTTTGAAGTGGATCGTTTTTCCGACCCCGGCGATCCTTGCTATATGGAGGCGGTAAGAGAACTGGACCGCTACGTCAGCTCTTACACATCGAACGTGCATGATATCATGGACGCGTATGAGAATATATTTAAGATATTGGGAACGGATAAAATCTGGCTCAGTATTGTTGAGCGGATCATATCCGATGTAAAATCGTTTGCGTCTTACGCATATACCGTATTTGTCCTGCCGGACGGCAGAGAGTTCCGTACAACGGGGGCAGACAGACCTGCCGACCTTCTGACCAAGTGGGAAGAAGTACAGGCGGAGATCAAGCGGAGAATGGAGATTGAACTGGAGAGGGAACGCCGGGAAGCTGCGGAACGGGCAGAGAGAGAACGGCGTGAAGCGGCAGAGCGTGAGGAAAGAGAGCGGCGTGAGGCGGAGTACAGAGCGGAGATAGCACGGCGCGAGGCGGAGGAAGCGGCAAGGAAAGCCGCCGCGGAGGAAGCGGAGAAGATCCGCCGTGAAAACGCGAGACTGGAACAGGAATACAACGACTTTGTTGTGAATATGAACATTAAGATCGAGAATCTGAATGCGGAACGTCAGACGGTGGTTGCCGAATATGAGGAATTTCAAAAGGCGGTGGGCAGTAAGATTGCCGAGCAGGAGGAAGAAGAACGCTTCCTTAATCAGCTTCTGGAGTCTAAAAAGGGAATTACCGACCAGCTTGAGAAACTTCGCGAGGAGAGGACGGAGAAAGCGGCGCACATGGCGACTCTCGGTGTTCTTGCCATGAATGAAAAGAAAGCGATCAAGATAGAACTTGACCGTCTTGATATGGAGATCGGTGAAAAGGATCAGAAGTTAAGGTCTTACACAACGGAGATCGAGACGGTTGAACGTCGTATCCGCAGCAAGGACGCGGGCGGCAAGTCCAAGTTGAAAGCATACGAGGTAAGAATTGCCCAATATGAAGAAGATATTAATAATATCAAGAAAGAGATCGAGGAAAAGAAACCTTGCCATATGGGATAGTAAAATTTTACGCAGGGAA
>JAMPBI010000013.1 GCA_023666775.1 Alistipes sp.
AGTAACCCCGCTCATAAAAGAATTCATTTCTTCTTCGGAAAACCACCCGCTTTCGACCAGCGTGCGGCAGAAAGCGCGGGACATGAAAGCAATCCTTGCCTGACGCGCGAACTGTGGCGTGCCATAGTAGCGGATCCCTTCCAGAAGGCGGAATATCTCGTCAACCAGATCCTTTGGCGAAGGGTGTTCCTTGTTGTAAAATTCTTCGCTGCGCTGACGGATCAGTTCCAGCTTGCGCAGGCTTAAATAATCGTTATGGATAAACTGCCTTTGGTTGCTGATCGTCGTGATCGTGAGCCGTCGGAGGGCGTTGATCAGGACGTTGCGCTCTTCGTTGCTCCAGCCGTATTCAAAAAGCAGTTCCGTATTCCGGTCCGTGGAAAAGTCAAAACTGCTGTATACGATCTCAAACTCAATCTTGTCGTGGGACGTGGGATTTTTGGCGATCCGGTCCTTATAAAACGCCACCAGTTTTTTCGTGAGATTTTCCGGTAAATCCGCGGGGATCAGGGAATAAAAGGAATAATCCAGACTGATATACGGTTTATTTCCCAGCCGGTACATTAAGTTTTCATTCACCGTTTTGTAATTCAGTTCCCGCAATCCCTTATTCCACGCGTGGCTCATAAGGATCTTCAGATAGAGGGAATAGTCTAACGGGTGGGGATTGGCGCCTATGATTTCCGACGGGTTCCAGAATGCCATATCGGAAAACATCATCGGACAATGGTCGATCACATTTTCACAGGAAAGGTATTGTTCCAGCAGTTTCTTTTTCAGTGAAAAATAGGCGCTGTCCTCCATGCTCCGTTCCTGACGGATACTTGCGACAAGGGGGCGGAGCTGGAATAATGTAATTTCGTTGCGGCTGTTGACGGCAAATTCAATATCAAGGGTCAGACCGTCAAGAATGGCTTCCGCTTCCTTTACGGAAATGATCAGATTTTTCCAAGGCAGGGGAAGATGATTAACGTCGCAGTCTCTCGCGATCCAGAGGGAAATTCCGCCCTGACCGCTTGTTACCGAGTCCGTGGATCCGTTATCGTCATAATTGATCAGATAATACGGGCGGTTCCCGTGAGTGTCGCGGGAAAAAACAACGCCGCTTATCGCCACATCTTCCGCCTGACGCTGGATCAGAACCTGTTCGTATTCCAGTTCGGTATCGGTTTCATAAGAGCGGATCACCTCCTCGATGGAAGCGATGATCTGGCTGTCGTCGGAAGAGTCCACGTCCAGAACGCTCTTGTAGTGTCCGGCATTGGAATGGCTGAAGGAATCCTCGTTGGAATAAGAACTCCGCACAACAATGCGCTTTCCCTTAAACTGTTCCATGATCTGGCGGCAGACGGCGTGTCTGTCCTTGTAGAAATCGCCGATATACAGGATAAACATTTCCTCGATCATGGAATGGGTCAGTAGGTTCTGTAACGCGTACAGAGTGTTTGCTTTTGTTGAAATAATATTTTCTTTGTTCATTGCGCGCCTCCCAGACAGCCGGAATTATATCTTTTATTTTATCAAAACAACAGGGGAAAGAAAAGTACCTGCGACTTAATAAAATGACGAAAACAGCGAAAGAGCATTGAATATCTGCGTCTAAGATGTTAAAATATTTACAGTTTTGACAGAGATATAAATTGAAAGAGGAAACGCAATGAGAATAAAAACGCTCCGGATCAGTAATTTTAAGTCAATACGGAAATTCGAGCTGAACGATGTGGAGAGCGCGCTGATCCTGGTGGGTAAAAACAGCGTGGGAAAGACGGTCGTATTGGACGCTCTGCGCGCCGTGGCGGGGATTTATACCATTAAGGACTCGGATTATAATCCCTCCGGCGGAAATATTACCGTGGAAGTGGAGCTTGCCATCAATGAAGCGGATCTGAAACTGTTAAATGAAAACGGCGTGTTGAACCGTTACCAGCGGTTTGATCTGTGGTACATGGATTTTACGACGAAGTTTCCTTCTTATCAGAACGGAGTGCTGAAATTTACATTTATAGCCAATCAGGACGGGAAAGCGCGCTATGACGACGGCTTTAAGAAAAACAACCCGTTTATTAAAAATATTTTTCCGAAGATCCATTATATTTCCACAAAGAGGGACGTCTGGGATATCCAGAATGAAATTTTCACGAACAACCAGCAGTTGAAGCGTATGAAATCGGGAAACTGCATGTTCGGGCAGAGCAGGGAATGCGTCCATTGTTTTCAGTGCCTCGGGGTGATCAATAAAAAGAAGCCGGAGCAGCTCAGTGTGCTGGAAACCGCCAAACTTCTGGAGTATAAGCTGATGAATATGGGGTTTGAGCATTTTATGAACCGGCTCAATTATTATTTCCATAAGAACGGCTATCAGCTTGAAAATTTTGAGTTTGCCATGGATATTGCCACAAAAGACGCCTATAATCCCGATATCTATGTAAAGAACAATGAACGGGGAGTAAAGAGCAGTCTGGAAGAGATGAGTACGGGTATGAAGAGTATTTATATCCTGTCGCTTTTGGAAACTTACATTGAGACGGTGACAAGCATTCCGAGTATCATACTGATCGAATATCCGGAAATGTATCTTCACCCGCAGCTTCAGAAGGCGGCGAGTGAGATTTTGTACAGGCTGTCCAAAAAAAACCAGGTGATATTCAGTACGCATTCGCCCAATCTGATCTTTAATTTTAATTCCCGCCAGATCAAGCAGGTGGTTCTGGACGGGGACGGATACACTTCGGTCCGTGAGGACGTGGATATTAACGAGGTGCTGGACGACCTCGGGTATTCCGCGAACGATCTGATGAATGTGAGTTTTGTGTTTATTGTGGAGGGAAAGCAGGATAAGGCAAGGCTTCCTCTGCTTCTGGAGAAGTATTACGGCGAGACGTATGATGAAAACGGACAATTACAGAGGGTTTCCATTATTTCCACCAATAGCTGTACGAATATCCGGACGTATGCCAATTTAAAATATATCAACAGTATGTACCTGAAAGACCAGTTCCTGATGATACGGGACGGGGACGGCAAAGACCCGGCGTATCTGAAAAGGCAGCTTTGCAGCTACTATAAGGAGAGCAGGAGGCATGATCAGGGCATACCGAGGGTTCAGGAAAAGAATGTGCTGATCTTAAAGTATTATTCGTTTGAGAATTATTTCCTGTTTCCCGAAATCATGGCGGAGATCGGCGTCGTGAAGTCGGTGGAGTCTTTTTATGATATTTTATACGCGAAGTATAAAGAATATCTGTATAAACTTTCCAGCGTGAAGAAGATGTTGGACAGGGAGAAGATTACCATTAAAAGCAGGGAGGACCTTATTGAGAATATGGAGTTGATCCGTATCTATGTAAGGGGACACAATCTGTATGATATTTTTTACGGAAGATATAAAGGTGAGAAAGAAAAGGATATTTTAAAGAAATATATTGAGGCGGCGCCGAGGGATACGTTTAAGGATATTCTGGATTCCATAGACGGGTTCATTTATTTTGACAGTAAGAAAACGGTGCAGGAGTAAGGGAGCGTTATGAAAGAAAAAAGTAAAATGTCCCGGATCCAGATTATTTCGCTGGGTTTTATCATAATCATCACGGTCGGCGTATTGCTGTTAAAGCTGCCGTATGCCACCAAAAGCGGTGAGAGTACGGACTGGATCACCGCAATCTTTACGGCGACCAGCGCGACCTGCGTAACGGGACTTATCGTGGTGGATACATTTACATATTGGTCGCATTTCGGGCAGATCGTTATTTTGTGCCTGATCCAGATCGGCGGCCTTGGCTTTATGTCCATCGGTATTTTTCTGCTGGTTTTCTTTAAGAGGCGTATCGGGCTGCGGGAGAGAGGACTCATGCAGGAGAGCGTCAGCGCGCTGCAGATCAGCGGTATGGTGCGGATCGTGAAGATGATCATTGCCGGAACGGCGATGTTTGAGGGTGTGGGAGCAATCCTGCTTGCTTTCCGTTTTATTCCCATGCTGGGAATAAAGCAGGGCGTTTTTTACAGCGTGTTTCACGCGGTGTCGGCGTTCTGTAACGGCGGTTTTGACCTGATGGGACGGTACGGACAATATTCGTCGCTGGTTATGTTTTATGACGACTGGCTTGTAAATACTGTCGTCATGAGCCTGATCACGATAGGAAGTCTGGGATTTCTGGTCTGGCAGGATATCCGGGACAAGAAGCTGAATTTCAAAAAATACCGTCTTCATACGAAGATCGTTCTGGTCATGACGTTTGCCGTGTTTGTGGTAAGCAGTATTCTGTTCCTGATTTTTGAATGGGATAATACCATGGCGGATATGACCGTTCCGCAGCGTATATGGGCTTCCATGTTTTCTTCCGTCACGGCGAGGACGGCAGGCTTTAATTCGGTTGACACGGGGCTTCTTACGGACAGTAGTAAACTGCTGACGATTTTTCTTATGTTTATGGGAGGAAGTCCGGGATCTACCGCGGGCGGCATTAAGACGACTACGGTTGTGGTGGTATTTTTGTATCTGTGGTCGAATATCCGTAATTCCACGGGCTGTAATATTTTCGGAAGACGGTTGGACGACGAGGTTATCAAACGCGCCAGTCTTGTTTTTTACATTAATCTGTTTCTTGCGCTGGGGGCGGCTTTGATCCTGTGCGCCGTGCAGCGGCTTGATTTTCTGGATATTTTGTTTGAAGTGATCTCGGCGATCGGGACGGTTGGCATGACGACGGGAATTACGAGAAGTTTAAACATGGTATCAAAGCTGGTCCTCATTTTGCTGATGTATTGCGGCCGCGTGGGCAGTATGACTTTTGCCATGTCGTTTATAGAGAAGAGAAAAAGTGCGCCGGTAAAACTTCCGGTAGAGAAGATCACGGTGGGTTAGGAGAGAGATATGAAAACAGTTTTGATCATTGGAATGGGGAAATTCGCGCATCGTCTGTGTGAAAACATGGTGGAGCTTGGCAACGAAGTCATGATCATCGATCAGGAGGAGAGGGCGCTCGAGGATCTGGTGCCTGTCGTTACCAGCGCTAAGATCGGGGACTGTACGAATGTGGAAGTCTTAAAAAGTCTTGGTGTGGATAATTTTGATATTGTGTTTGTCTGTATCAGTGAAAACTTTCAGAACAGCCTCGAGATTACCAGCCTTGTCAAGGAATTGGGCGCGAAATATGTTATCAGTAAGGCGGACCGGGATATCCACGCGAAGTTTCTTTTGCGGAACGGGGCGGACGAGGTGGTTTATCCGGACCGGGATATCGCGGACAAGCTGGCGAGCCGTTGCAGCGTGGATAATATTTTTGATTATATCGAGCTTACGGAAGGGTACGCGATTTATGAAATTCCGGTGAAGCCGGAGTGGGTCGGTAAAAGCATTGTCGATGTGAATTTCCGCAAAAAGTATAATATCAATATCCTGGGTATCAAAAGCGAAGATAAGACGGAATTAATGCCGGGACCTTCCTATAAGTTTTCCAAGGGGGAACATTTGATGGTTATGAGCCACAGGGACGATATTGAGAAGGTGATCTAAATCCTTATCCATGTTCATTCAGCCTGTTTTATTGTTTTACAATAGCAGGCTTTCTCTGTGTTTTTTCAGGGAGCATTTCTGACATTTTAATAAAAAAATATCCTGTTTGCGTGATTTTCTGTTTTCATTTCGCGAAAGAAAACTATAATCAGACTTATCCAAAGAAAAATAACGGGAGATGATATTTTATGAAGAAATGGATATTCCGGCTGCTGGATATGGTCATTGTATTTTTTTCGCTTATGATCTTGTTGTTCAGCGCGGAGCGGGTCATATGGACGATCGGGGGAAATAAGAGTTACACGGAGGAGAAAGACGGGGAGAAGAACAGAGTGTTCCGGACGGCGGAGTTTACGGAAATTACGGAGTTCCCGATCCGGTATGGGGACGAGAGTATGCGGTTTTGTATCGGAAGACTGACAAACGGGAAAAGGGTTGTGGTCATGTATACGGAAGATACGGAAAACGGACTGAATATCAATACCGGGATCAAGGGGCTGTTTATCCGTGATAAAGGAACAAATGAGTTCTTCCGGTCCCAAATTGATGAACCGGAACTGGCGGATTATTGTTTTTATGTAAATGAAAATCCGTACCGCATTAACGGACTGAGTTATGTTCTATGCGGACTCAGCGTTATGGGACTGCTCTATGTTATCTTTAAGAAATTTTTTTATCACCGCCATAAGCGGAGGGAATAAGAATGGAAATCTATCACATACTGACTTTTTTTGCGGTTTTCGTAACTGCCATTTTTGCAGGCTTACTGATCATTCTTAAAAAGCAGAAAGCCAAAAACACCGCGATCATGGAAACCATACATAATCTGGAGGAATTAAACGCCAGATTGCGGAGCCAGCGCCATGACTATATCAATCAGCTTCAGGTTATCTACGGACTGCTGGAACTTGAAAGCTACGAGGAGGCTCACGAATATTTAAAACCGATCTTTAAGGATATGATGAAAGTGGGAAAAGCGTTAAGGACAAAGATACCGGCGGTGAACGCTCTGCTGATGGCGAAAATGCAGATGGCGGAGGCAAGGAAGGTGGATTTATATATCGAAGTAAAATCGAATCTGGAAGGGATCGGGATCGAAGGCTGGGAACTTTGCAAAATCTTATCGAATATCATTGATAACGCGCTGCGGGCGGTGGAGATGAATACGGGGAGTAAGAAGGTGGTCGTGGATATCAACGAGGATACCGAAAAGTATCAGATCCGCATTTCCAATAACGGACCAAAGATACCGGAAGAAGAGATGAAAAAGATATTCCGGGCGGGATACAGTACCAAGGAAGACGAGGGGCATGGCTTTGGACTTTCTATTGTGGAAGAAATCGTGAAGGCAAATCATGCCGTGATTGAGGTAAGATCTTCCGAAGAAGAAACAACCTTTGAACTTAATTTTATGAAAGGAGGAAGGTGATGTGGGAACACTGGAAATTATCGGCATAATTCTTATGATAGCAGGTTTTATACTGGCGGGGATTGAAATGTATCTTCCGGGGTTCGGGCTTCCCGGGATCCTTGGCGGGGCGTGTCTGATCTTAAGCATTATTTTCACGGCAAAAACCATAGAGCAGGGGCTGGTGATGACGATTATCGTGATATGTGTGTTAGTGCTGATCATGGTGGTTATATTGCTGTTATTTTCAAAATCAAAGAAGAAGTCGCCGATTATACTGGACGAGACATTGACCGGAAACGCCGGTTATCTGGACGAAAGTGATTTGCAGTATCTTCTCGGAAAAGAGGGGGTTGCTGCGACGGATTTAAAACCTTCGGGAAAGGGGAATTTTGAAGGAATTGAATTTGACGTTTATTCCGAAAATAAGTATATTCCGAAAGGCCGGAAAATTAAGATATGTAGTATAAAAAACTCAAGATTAACTGTTAGGGAGGATTAGATTATGATAGGTAAAATTATTATATTGGGATTGTTGCTGCTGCTGGTCGTTTTGTTTTTTCTGTTTGTTCCGGTAGGATTATGGATTTCGGCGATCGCGTCCAATGTAAAGATCGGAATGGGAAATCTTATAGGAATGAGGCTTAGAAGGGTTTCTCCGTCAAAAATCATTCTGCCGCTGATCAAATCCACAAAAGCAGGAATTAATTTAAAGGTAAATCAGCTGGAAGCCCATTATCTTGCGGGCGGCAATGTGGACGGCGTAGTTAATTCGCTGATCGCCGCGGAACGGGCAGGAATTTCCTTATCGTTTGAAAAGGCGGCGGCTATTGACCTTGCGGGCAGGGACGTGCTGGACGCGGTAAAAATGAGCGTAACGCCGAGGGTGATTGAGACGAGTAATATTTCTGCCGTGGCAAAGGACGGTATTGAACTGTTGGTAAAGGCGAGGGTAACGCTCCGCGCGGATCTGGAACGACTGGTCGGAGGCGCGGGAGAGGCAACGGTTCTCGCAAGGATCGGCGAGGGTATCGTTACGACGGTAGGCTCGGCGTTGTCCCACAAGGAAGTGCTGGAAAATCAGGACAGGATATCAAAATTGGTACTGGATAAGGGATTGGATTCCGGGACGGCGTTTGAGATTTTATCCATTGATATCGCGGATATTGATATCGGAAGAAATATAGGAGCGCAGTTACAGGGGCTTCAGGCGGAAGCGGATAAAAATATCGCCCAGGCGAAAGCGGAGGAGCGCAGAGCCATGGCGATTGCCAGGGAACAGGAAATGCGCGCGTATGTTGTGGAGGCGGAAGCGGAAGTTCCGAAAGCATTGGCTAAGGCGCTGAGTGAAGGAAAAATGGGCGTTATGGATTATTACGGCATGAAGAATTTAAATGCGGATACGTTAATGAAAGACGGTATTGCGGAATTTGCCAGAAATAGGGCGGAAACGGATAAGGAGCAGTAAAACGTGAAAGTAATGATTGTCGAGGACGAGGAAGGAATTAGAAGGCTTTTATGTAAAATCATCGGGAAAAAAGAAGGATTTGAGGTCGTGGCGGAGTGCGGCAGTTTTGGCGACGCTTTGATCGAGTATTCAAAAGAAAAACCGGAGATCGTTTTTATGGATATTGAGATCAAGGAACATGAAGGGGACGCCTGCGCCAGCGACAAAGTAAACGGCATGGAGTGCGCGCGGATCTTATCGGATATCAATCCTCAGATCATTATTATTTTCGTAACGGCGCATAGTGAATATATGTCGAACGCGTTTGATATATATGCCTATGATTATATCGTGAAACCGTTTGATGTGGAGCGGGTGGAGCGGACGTTGAACCGTATCCGGGAACGCAGCCAAGGTACGGGATCGTATGCAAAGATAAAGGATACGGTTCCTGACAGTTTGTCAAAAGTTTCAGAAAAACCGCAGGGAAGAAAACTTATGATCCGGGGCAAAGAGAGCGTATATTTTATTGACGTGGACGATATCGTTATGATTGAGCGCAGCAACGGGATAACCATTATCAATACGGTTTTGGCGGAGTATAATACGTCGATGGGGCTTAGGGAAATAATGGAAAAACTTGGGGACGACAGATTTTTAAGGAGCCACAAGTCTTATATCATTAACATGGATTATATCAGCAGGATCGAAAGTTATGGACGGTGGACATATCTGGTGAAGTTTAAAGGGAAAAGTTTTGACGCTCTGATCACTTCCGCGATGTATGAAAAAATAAAGGAAATCTATGGGTAAAGAATTTATGGGTTTCCATTAAAAGGCGAGCTGCCGCACAAATTTAATTATGTGCGGCAGCTCTATATCATTATAGAAGGAAATTAAGCTATACCTGATAATCAACAAAGCTGTTGATCGTAATACCTTTGGCGGAAGCGTTGACCAGTTCGCCAAAGAGGTTCTGATACAAAGGAAGTATTTGGCTTGCGTAAGAAGAAGGGTTTTCCTTGTCAAATAATTCTTCATACGGGAACGGATCTTTGTTAAGTTCCTCCGCGAAACCGCTGTTCAGATCAATGATGGCGTTCAGGCCATCAATGGCTTTCTGGCTGTATTCCGCCTTGTCGGTGATCTCGTCGTAAAGACTGTTCACATGGTCGATATATTCGTTCAGCATGTCGAGGATTTCCTGTTCGTTGCTGTTGTCCGCCGCCAGAGGCGTATTTAACAGTTTCTCGGTCTGGATCGCGAGCTTGTTGGTTCTGTCGGCAATGGAAATATTGTTGCTGTTTACATTGTTGAGGATATAAGTTTCTTCCTTGACCGAATGATTGAGTTCGCCCTTCACCAGATTGTTCAAAACGTTTAATTTGCGGTCGATCTTATCGGTAAACTCGCTGTCCGGCGAAAATATTGCCGCCATATCGTATACCGACGCTTCGTCAAATTTCTCCCCGTCCAGTTTTAACTTACCGTCCTGCATGGTAACGCCGACCTTGGAAAGTTCGGAAGAATATTCGTCCAGCACTTCGGTGATCTCTTTTAATTTCTGGTTATAGCGTTTTGAGCCGTTGCCTTTATTTTTAACAAAATCATTATAGGTGTCGATCAGTTTGTTGGTATACTTCAGTATGTCCGTTTTTAATCCGGAAGTGTAATCGCAGCCTCTCAGACCGCGAAGAGCCTTTTTGAAATCGGAGTTCATCGCGAGGGAGCTTTCCACTTCCTCGTTTACCCTTACTTTCCTTTCGGTCTTGACGCCGGTATAGTAGGAAGAGCTGCCGTTATTATGTGAATACAGGTTCTGCAAAATGTAACCTGATGATATGTTCGTACCCATATTGAAAAACCTCCTTGTTCTTCTTATACATATTATATCGGCAGAAAATGAGAAAAGTCAATAGCGGATCATCGATTTTCCATATGTTCCAAAGACGCTTTGATAAAGCCCTTAAATAACGGGTGAGGTCGGTTCGGGCGCGACTTAAATTCCGGGTGCGCCTGTGTGGCGACAAACCAAGGGTGGGAAGGAAGCTCGATCATTTCCACGATCCTGCCGTCCGGAGAAATTCCGGAAAGTTTCATACCGTTTTCGGAAAGCGCGTTTCGGTAATCGTTGTTGACCTCATAGCGGTGTCTGTGCCGTTCGTGAATGGTTTCCTGACCGTATAACTCGTATGCTTTGGAAGTCTTGTCCAGCACGCACGGATAGGATCCCAGTCTCAAAGTACCGCCGATATCGTCGATACCTTCCTGATCCGGCATAAGATGGATCACCGGATGTGTGGTCGCAGGAGCCAGTTCCACGCTGTGCGCGTCGCTGTAACCGATAATGTTTCTTGCAAATTCCACGATGGATAACTGCATGCCAAGGCAGAGCCCGAGGAACGGAACGTTATGTTCGCGGGCGTATTTGATGGCGGAAATCTTTCCCTCAATCCCACGGTTGCCGAAACCGCCGGGAACAAGGATACCGTCAACGTCTTTTAATAAATCCGCCGCGTTTTCATCGTTGATATGCTCAGAGTCGATCCATTTGATGTTGACGCTGGAAAGACAGGCAACGCCGCCGTGCTTTAAAGCCTCCACAACGCTTATGTATGCGTCGTGAAGCTGAATGTATTTGCCCACCAGTGCAACCGAAACGGAACGGGTCGGATTTTTCCAGGCAATGCACATATCGCGCCATTCTTTCAGTTCCGCGTCGGGACACGGAAGTCCCAGACACTCGCACGCGACCTGCGCAAGATGTTCTTCCTCCATTGCGAGAGGGGCTTCGTATAAAATTTCAACGTCAAGATTTTGCAAAACATGGCTTTTCGGCACGTTGCAGAATAAGGCGAGTTTTTCTTTGATCGGCGCGTCAAGAGGGTGTTCGGAACGGCACACGATGATATCCGGCTGGATACCCATTCCCTGTAATTCCTTAACGCTTGCCTGCGTCGGCTTTGTTTTCATTTCGCCCGAAGATTTCAGATAAGGGATCAGCGTGACGTGGATCAGAATGGCGTTCTCACGTCCCACTTCATGCTGAAACTGACGTATCGACTCAAGGAACGGCTGGCTTTCGATATCGCCTACGGTTCCGCCGACTTCAATGATCGCGATCTTGGTTTCCTCCGAGGAAAAATCCCTGTAAAATCTGCTCTTGATCTCGTTCGTGATATGAGGGATCACCTGAACCGTACCTCCGCCGAAATCGCCGCGGCGCTCCTTGTTGAGAACCGACCAGTATACTTTACCGCTGGTTACGTTGGAATTTTTGGTAAGGCTTTCGTCGATGAAACGCTCGTAATGACCGAGGTCAAGATCGGTCTCGGCGCCGTCGTCCGTGACAAAAACCTCGCCGTGCTGGATCGGGTTCATGGTACCCGGGTCGATGTTGATGTATGGGTCAAATTTCTGCATGGTCACAGAAAAACCGCGTGATTTTAGTAAGCGTCCGAGTGACGCGGCAGTGATACCTTTTCCTAAACCGGATACAACGCCGCCTGTAACAAAGACATATTTTACGGACATGATTCTCCTCCTTATGGTGTATTCTGAAAAATTATTCCTGAAATTAATAACAATTAGTATATTATACCCCAGATTTGTAAATTTTTCAAATGTTATATTGGCGGTATTGGTATAAATTGTTTTAAGAAATATTTAATAAATGTGTTTAAAAATTCACATTCTATATATTGATTTATTATGGTGAAACAAAGTATAATGGTGTAGAAATATTTGGAAAGGCAGAACAATTTCATGGAAGATAGAAACAATAACAACAATAACAAAGACAATATGCCGGGAGGCAAGGGACCGAAGACGGGACAAACCCTGATCGTCATTATGATCGCTTTCATTGTGACGATAGTGGGAATGAGCTGCCTCAACAGCGTGATGTACGGTTCCACCAGCAGCAGGATCAACTATTCGGAATTTCTTGCCATGCTTGATAAGGACGAGGTCAAGTCCGTAAAATATGAGTCGGACAGACTGGTCATCTATCCGAAGCAGCAGCCGTATGAAGGGCTGGAATATACTTATTACACGGGCTATGCCGAGGAGACGACAAAGATCACGGAGCGCCTGATCGAGCAGGGCATTGAAGTAGAGCCGTATATTCCCGATACGAACTCTTCGATCATGGATTTTATCCTGATGTACATTTTGCCGTTTATATTTATATATATCATGTTTTCCTTTGTATTTCGCAGGATTTCCAAGGGCGGCGGAATGATGGGCAGCGTCGGGAAGAGCAATGCCAAAATGTATATGGAGAGGGAAACGGGCGTTACGTTTAAGGACGTGGCGGGACAGGACGAGGCGAAGGAGTCCTTGACGGAGATCGTTGATTTTCTCCATAATCCGGATAAATATTCCAAGATCGGAGCGAGACTTCCGAAGGGCGCGCTTCTGGTCGGCCCTCCGGGAACCGGTAAGACGCTTCTTGCCAAGGCGGTCGCCGGTGAAGCCAAGGTGCCGTTCTTTTCCCTGTCCGGTTCGGACTTTGTGGAAATGTTCGTGGGCGTGGGCGCGTCCCGAGTGCGCGACCTGTTCAAGCAGGCGCAGACCAACGCGCCGTGTATCATATTTATTGACGAGATCGACGCGATCGGTAAGTCGAGAGATTCCCGTTACGGCGGCGGAAACGACGAGCGGGAGCAGACCTTGAACCAGCTTCTTGCGGAGATGGACGGTTTCGACACTTCAAAGGGTATTTTTATCCTTGCGGCGACCAATCGTCCCGACGTTCTGGATAAGGCGCTGTTAAGACCGGGACGTCTTGACCGAAGGATCATCGTGGACAAGCCGGATCTAAAGGGAAGGGTTGAGACGCTGAAAGTCCACTCCAAAGATGTTCTGATGGACGATACGGTGGATCTGGACGCGATCGCTCTGGCGACTTCCGGCGCGGTGGGTTCCGATCTTGCCAATATGATAAACGAGGCGGCGATCAATGCCGTTAAGGAAGGAAGAAAAGTCGTATCCCAGAAGGATTTATTCGAGTCCGTGGAAGTGGTTATCGCCGGTAAGGAAAAGAAAGACCGTATTTTGAGCGAGAAGGAAAAGAGAACGGTTGCTTATCACGAAGTGGGACATGCGCTGATCACCTGTCTCAAGAAGAACGCGGAGCCGGTGCAGAAGATTACCATTGTTCCGAGAACGATGGGATCTCTCGGATACGTTATGCAGGTTCCGGAGGAAGAGAAGTATCTGATGACCCAGGAAGAAATGATGACGGAACTGGTTACACTGCTTGGCGGCCGCGCTTCCGAGGAACTGGTATTTGACACGGTTACGACGGGAGCGTCAAACGATATCGAAAAGGCGACGAATATTGCCAAGTCCATGATCACAAGATACGGTATGTCGGAACGGTTCGGTCTGATGGCGCTCGCGACCGTGGAAGACCGGTATCTGGACGCCAACGCGAGAATGAACTGCTCGGAAATGACCCAGGCGCAGGTGGACGAGGAAGTAAAAAATCTTCTCAAGAAATGTTACGAGGAAGCAAAAGAGCTTCTTTCACAGAACATGGACGTGCTGGATAAGATCGCGGCATATCTTTTTGAAAAAGAGACGATCACCGGAAAGCAGTTTATGGAAATTTACAATCAGGCAAAAGGTATTCTGCCGGAGACGGCTTTGTAAAGGGATCCGAAAATAAAATGAGTCAGACGTTTAATATTGAAGAAGAATTAAAAAAACTCCCGGGCAAGCCGGGAGTATATATTATGCACGATAAGACTGATGAAATTATCTATGTAGGTAAGGCAATCAGTCTTAAAAATCGTGTGAGGCAGTATTTTCAGAGCAGCAGGAATAAGTCTCCGAAGATCATTAAAATGGTGGAGCATATCGACCATTTTGAATACATCATAACGGACTCGGAGCTGGAGGCTCTTGTTTTGGAGTGCAATCTGATCAAAGAACACCGTCCCAAATATAACACCATGCTCAAGGACGATAAATCTTATCCGTATATCAAGGTGACGGTCGGCGAGGATTATCCGAGGATCATTCTGGCGCGGCAGATGAAGCGTGACAAAGCGAAATATTTCGGACCGTACACCAGCGCGGGAGCGGTAAAGGACACGATCGAACTTCTGCGCAAAATATACAGGATACGAACCTGCAACAAAGCGCTGCCAAAGGATATGGGGATCGGAAGACCGTGTCTGAACTACCATATCAAACAGTGCGCGGCTCCGTGTCAGGGATATATTTCCAAGGAGGAATACAACGAGTCGGTTAAAAAGGCGCTGGAATTTTTAAACGGTAGTTATCACGGCGTGATTTCCATGCTGACGGAGAAAATGAACAAGGCGGCGCAGGAGATGGAATTTGAGTCGGCGGCGGAGTACCGCGACCTGCTGACCAGCGTGAAACAGATTGCCCAGAAACAGAAGATCACCAATTCGGATATGGAAAATAAAGACATTATCGCCTGCGCCATTGAAGGCGAGGACGCCGTGATACAGGTGTTTTTTATCCGGGACGGCAAGCTGATGGGAAGGGAACATTTTCATATGAATATGGCGATCGCGGAGGAGAGAATGCAGATCGTCACGGGATTTATCAAAGAATATTATGGCGGAACGCCGTTTATTCCGGCGCATATCATGGTGCAGGACGAGATGGAGGAAGCGGAAGTGATCGAAAACTGGCTGTCGGAGCGGAGAGGACAGCGGGTTCACATAGAAGTGCCGAAACGCGGTCAGAAGGAGAAAATGGTAGAACTGGCGGAAAAGAACGCGAGAATGGTTCTTGACCAGGATTTAGAGCGCATACGCAGGGAAAAGGAAAGGACGATCGGCGCAATGGCGGAGATCGCCGGACTTTTAAATCTTTCGGAATTAAAGCGGGTGGAGGCTTTTGATATTTCCAATATCAGCGGTATGGAGTCGGTGGGCTCCATGGTCGTTTTTGAGAACGGCAAGCCGAAGCGCAATGATTACCGCAGATTTAAGATCAAGTATGTCAAGGGACCGAATGATTACGCCAGCATGGAGGAGGTGCTGACCAGACGGTTCGTTCACGGACAGAATGAAAGAGCGATGGGAGAATATACCAGCTTCAGCGTATACCCGGACCTGATCATGATGGACGGCGGCAGAGGGCAGGTCAATGTAGCGCTGAAAGTCCTTGATGATCTGAAGATCAATATTCCGGTGTGCGGTATGGTAAAGGACGATAACCACAGAACGAGAGGGTTGTATTTTAACAATGTGGAACTTCCTATTGATGTCCGTGGAGAGGGATTTAAGTTAATTACAAGGGTGCAGGACGAGGCGCACCGGTTTGCAATCGAGTATCACAGAAGTTTAAGAAATCAGGCGCAGGTACGGTCGGTGCTTGACGAGATCGAGGGCGTGGGTCCGGTGAGAAGAAAGGCTTTGATGAAGCATTTTATGGATATCGAGGCAATCAGACAGGCGGACGTGGAAGAGCTTTTAAAAGTTCCCAATATGACGGAACAGGTAGCGAGGAAGGTTTATGAGTTCTTTCATTGAATTACCTATTTTAATGTGGTATGATAAATTCATCACAAATATGTACAATCGAGCGTGAACGGGAGGAAAACGAATGGATCGAGTTTCACTTGTAAAAGTTATTGAAAAAATGGGATTGAAGAATAAGACGCCGCAGCTTTCGGCGGAAAATATTTTTCTGGACATTCCTGAAATTAACAGACCGGCATTACAGCTTTCCGGTTTTTATGAGCATTTTGATAATGACCGTATGCAGTTGATCGGTAATGTGGAGTACGCGTATTTGTCCACGTTGGACGAAGCGACCAGAAAACTTCGTTATACGCAGCTTTTATCAAGCAATATTCCGTGTCTTGTATTTTGCAGGGGGCTGGAACCGGAGCAGATGCTTCTGGAGATTGCGTTAAAATACAGCGTTCCGGTATTACAGTATCATTCCACAACGTCTTCTTTTATGGCGGAGGTGATCCGCTGGCTGAAGGTGCAGCTTGCGCCGACGATCACCATTCACGGCGTTTTGGTGGACGTTTACGGTGAAGGCGTGCTGATCATGGGCGAGAGCGGGATTGGAAAGTCCGAAGCGGCGCTGGAGCTGATCAAGAGAGGCCACCGTCTTGTTTCCGACGACGCGGTGGAGACCAGCAAGGTGAGCGACGAGACGCTGATC
>JAMPBI010000140.1 GCA_023666775.1 Alistipes sp.
AGAGTCATTATCACAACGGCTCTCAATGACGAGCAGAACGTCAAGATGGCGTTTGAACTGGGATGTACCATATATTCCGGTAAGCCGATCGATAAGGACCGGTTTGAACAGGCGTTAAAGAAGTTAAATCTGATATAACGTAAGAATGAAAAAGATGCAGGAAAGGAGCAGTATATGGCTGAAGAATTTAATACAGACGGCATGCTGGATATGTACCTGTTTGAGAATGAACAGCTGCTTGAGCAGCTACAGGAAAGAGTTCTGGACCAGAAAGACGCGGACTGTTTTGACGAAGACAGCATAAATGAAATATTTCGGACCATGCATACCATTAAGGGCTCGTCCGGTATCATGATGTTTGATAATATTACACATGTATCGCATAAGCTGGAGGACGTCTTCTATTATCTGAGAGAGTCCAAGCCCGATAATGTACCGCATCTGGAACTGGTTGAGCATGTACTGGAAGTAGAGGATTTCATTTCAAACGAAATGGAAAAGATCCGAAACGGCGATCCGGCGGACGGAGATTCCAGCGGGATCATTCAGGAACTCGACAAGTTTCTGGAGAAGATCAAAAACGGCGGAGAAGCTCCGGCGGAACCGGTGAAGGAAAATGTGCATGAAGAACCGAAGCATTTCTATATCGCGCCGGTTGCAACCAATGCCAGCCGTTTTTACAAAATTTATCTGACGTTTTTTCCGGAGACGGAGATGGCAAACGTCCATGCGTACAAAACGGTGTACGCGCTGAAAGAGATCGCGGAAGATCTGCTGTATTCGCCGGACGATATCATTTCCGACGAGAGGAGCGCGGAAGTTATCATCAATGAAGGTTTTCGTATTTTATTGCAGGCGCAGTGCGGAGAGGAAGAGATCCGCGAGATTATCGGCGTGGGATATGACATCAAAAATGTGGATATCTTCGAGTGCAAGGCGGAAGAATTTCTCCAGGGATTTGATTTCGGCAGCGCGCAGGATCTTATGCAGATTGATCTGGACTCCAGCGTAGAGGACATTGAGGCGCGCACGCAGGAACCGGTGGAAGCGGCGGCGGTCGAGGAGAAGAAGCCTGCCAAGGCGCAGATCGCGCCGGGTGATTTCGTCATTCAGTCCAAGGAGCCGGGCAAACAGAAGAAGCTGGCAAAGGATAAACCGAAGGGCGAAAAAGCTGCATTTATCAGTGTGAATGTAAGTAAGATGGACCAGTTGATGGACCTGATCGGAGAGCTTGTTATTTCCGAGTCGGTCGTGCTGCAAAATCCGGATCTGAAAGTGCCGGGGCTGAACCTGAACAGTTTCAACAAAGCGGCGGCGCAGTTATCGAAGATTTCGACGGATTTGCAGAATGTTATCATGTCCATGCGAATGGTTCCCCTTACCAATACGTTCCAGAAAATGAACCGTATCGTGTTCGACGTATCGCGAAAGCTGGGTAAGGATATTGAATTTGTGATGATAGGCGAGAATACGGAAGTGGATAAGAACATTATCGAACACATTTCCGATCCGCTTATGCATATGGTCAGAAATGCCGTTGACCACGGTATTGAGACAAATGAAGAGCGTATTGACAGCGGAAAATCAGAAAAAGGCAAGGTTATTCTATCCGCGAAGACGGAAGCCGGAAAAGTATGGATTTCCGTCGAGGATAACGGAAGAGGTCTTGACCGTGAGAAATTGCTGGCAAAGGCGCGAAAGAACGGGCTTCTTGATGAGAATAAACCGGATTCCGCTTATAAGGATAAGGAAGTATACCAGCTTATCACGATGCCGGGATTTTCCACCAACGAAAAGATCACCGAGTATTCGGGCCGAGGCGTGGGAATGGACGTTGTAGTCCAGAATATCCAGTCGATCGGCGGTGCGCTCGAGATTGACAGCACGCCGGGATTTGGTTCGACCATGAGCCTCAAGATCCCTCTGACGCTCGCGATCATCGACGGTATCGTCATGGAGACCGGTAATTCCTCCTTCGTCATGGAGACGGGCGTTATCAAGGAATTTATCCGCGTAAGAGAAGACATGATGATCCACGAACCAAACGGCGATGAATATATCATGATACGAGGAGAAGCCTATCCGGTATTGCGTCTGGGCAAATGGTACGGTCTTGAGAATTACCAGGAGGCAGTGGAGAAAGGTATCATGCTGATCCTTGAAGCGGACGATAAAAAGGTCTGTCTTTTCGTTGACAAACTGATGGGAGAACAGGAAATCGTTGTAAAACCTATCCCGTCTTACATTAAGAAAGTAAAAGGTCTGTCCGGCTGTACGCAGCTTGGCGATGGAAGCATTGCTTTGATACTTGATCCGGTTGGATTAATGGAATAAAAATTTAAGAAAGGGATGGTTACTGTTATATGGGTGAAATAAGTGAATTGAGAAAACAGGCAGAAGAAACCCAGTCTGCGTCAGATGAACGTGATGTACAAAAAGGTAAGTATATGACGTTTAAATCGGGTAACGAGTACTACGGGCTGAAGATCCAGTATGTCAATGAGATCATTCAGTATCAGGCCATTACGGCGATACCTGAAACGGAAGACTATATCAAAGGTCTGATCAATCTGCGCGGCAAGGTAATTCCGGTCATTGACGTGCGCCTGCGCTTTAAGCAGCCGCCGTTTGAGTACAATGACAGAACATGTATTATCGTTGTTAATGTTAAATCTACGGTGGTGGGACTGATCGTGGAGAAGATCGCGGAAGTGGTAGAGATCAAAGAAGAAAATATTCTGCCGCCGCCTTCTATCGGACGCGCCGATAAGGTTCAGAACAAATATGTATATGGAATCGGTAAAGTGGGCGATTCCGTGAAGCTGCTGCTTGATCCGGATAAATTGTTAAATGATGAAGATTTATCTGTTGTTGACCAGGCTGAAATGATTGAAATAGAAGATTGAGAGGTATGAAGATGAAAAACATGAAGATGAAAACAAAAATGATTATTGGTTTTGCGATTCCAATTATCTTTGCAATTATTAATGTATTTTTTGGCATGTCATCGGTACGCAACATTACCGCCACTGTAGTGGATATGCAGACGGAAGAGTTTAGTGTGATCAGACAGACGATGACCGATATTGGTGCAGATGAGGCAAAAGCCCAGGTTCTCATAGACGTTCTTACACAGACGAAGACAGATGAGATCGAAAGCATGCAGAACACGGCAAACACATCGAATATAATCAGCCTTGTGTTAATAATAGTTTCCGTTGTGATTTCCGTTTTCCTTGCCCTCGCTTTGATCAAGTCAATCAACCGGTCTGTTAAACAGCTGTCCGATGCGGCAACAGACATTGCTCTGGGTCGTGTGAATATTGAAATGATCAAATACGCGAATGATGAATTTGGCGAGCTGGTAGATAAATACACCGATGTGATCAATAATATCAAATATCAGGCTCAGGTTGCGGAAGAGGTAGCAAACGGAAATCTTACCGTCCAGGTAAACGCGAAGTCAGCAGATGATATGCTGGGTAATGCGTTGAAGAAACTGGTAGGCGATAACCTCCATGCACTGAGCAACATCAGCGAAGTGGGTACACAGGTAACACTTAGTTCTTCACAGGTGGCAAGCGCCAGCCAGGCTCTTGCTCAGGGTTCAACCGAGCAGGCAAGCGCGATCGAGGAGATCACATCATCAATCGACGAAATCGCGGATAAGACAAAACAGAACGCGGAACAGGCAAATTCGGCAGCTTCTCTGGTAGCGCGCGCTATCGAGGACGTAAAGCAGGGAAATACACAGATGAAGGAAATGGTAGACGCCATGAGAGATATCAACAAGTCGTCTGAAAACATTTCCAAGATCATCAAGACGATCGACGATATCGCGTTCCAGACCAATATCCTTGCTTTGAACGCGGCAGTAGAGGCAGCAAGAGCAGGCGACGCAGGTAAAGGTTTCGCGGTTGTAGCGGAAGAGGTCAGAAGCCTTGCGGCTAAGAGCGCGTCGGCAGCGTCAGAAACGGCAGAAATGATCGAGGATTCTATCAGCAAGGTTAATTTCGGTTCCAAGATCGCGGACGATACCGCAAAGTCTATGGAAGAGATTACCAAGATCGTTCAGGAAAGCGAAATGATCATCAACGGCATTGCGGAATCTTCAAACTACCAGGCAACGGCTGTAGCGCAGATCGAGCAGGCGATCACACAGGTATCCCAGGTTGTACAGACCAATTCGGCTACCAGCGAGGAATGTGCGTCTGCCAGTGAAGAATTGTCAAATCAGGCTTCAAGAATGCGTGAAATGCTTTCTATCTACAATCTTGGCTCAGGAAGCAGCACAACATCATTCCGAAGAAGCAGCAGCAGTTCTTCCTCTTCTTCATCGAACATCAACGAGCAGGTTATTTCCCTCGATGACAGCTTCGGTAAATATTAATCCGGCAGGGTGTACATACGGGCGGAACGGTTTTTGTTCCGCCCGTGTTTTATTTAGTAAGATTTGGGCTTTTGACACCCGAAGCTTAATAGGAATTTTTTTGCGGAAACGGCGGTTGACGTTTGACATTTTTCCAGATTATGCTATAATATAGTTAAGGTGTAATAGTATGCACTTTTATTACCCGGTGCAGCGGGGTGAAGGAGTCGCTGCATATAAGACACGGAGGTCGCAATTATTTTATCAAGGAGGAAAAGAATATGACATCAATTAATGCAAGTTTTTTGAACCAGAACTTTTTTGGCACGTCTACAAGCGGTGTAAGTTCTCTGTTTGGTTCTATGGGTTCCGGCAGCCAGAGCGGTTCGCTTAGCAGTCTCCTTTCGGAGTACAACAGTATCCGAAGCGGTTCTTACGGAAAGCTGCTCAAGACTTATTACGGCGGAAACAGGAAGGACTATGACTATTCGGCAAAGAACAACAAGAAGGATAGCGATAAGACGAGTACGGTTAAGAAGGAAGACACCAATTCCCAGCTGACATCGACAAGAGACGCGGCGAAGGAATTGAGGGAGTCTGCTTCCAAGCTGATCACAACCGGTAAGGATTCTTTATTTAACAAGAAGGAGATCAAGCAGAAGGACGGAACGACAAAAGAAGATTACGATATGGACGGAATTTACAAGGCCGTTTCCGAGTTCGTGAAAGATTATAACAGCATGGTTGACGCGGCAGGCAAGTCCAGCACATATACCATCGCAAGCAGGGCGGACGGTATGACGTCTCTTACGAATACAATGTCCAAGAGCCTTGCGAAAGTAGGTATCACAGTCGGTACGGATAATAAGCTGTCCATTGATGAGAAGACGTTTAAGGGCGCGGAGATGTACCAGATCAAGTCTCTGTTTAACGGAAGTACCTCTTATGCGGCGCAGATTTCTTCTTCCGCATCAAGGATCTCCAATACGTCATCTTCCAAGCTGGCACAGTTAAACGGCGGTTTATATAACAGTTACGGTTCATACGGCAGCAGTTACGCATACAGCGGTTCGCTTTACACAAGCAGTTTTTAAGGGCAGACGTTTTGGTACGAATGTTACATCTATGGATTTAAGGAGTTTATAGCGGCATGGCATTATTAGAACAGTGGAGAAAAGCAGCTTATGAGACGGAAATGGATAATAAGCAGGCGCAGATGTTCTGGGCAAATTATTTTAATTTGGAGAAAGGCATTTACGAGCAGATATTATCCAATCCCGATGAAGTTGTTTCCGGCACCGTTAAGGAACTGGCGGAGAAGTACAGTGTAGACTTAATGATTATGGTTGGCTATCTGGACGGTATTAACGACAGCCTTGTCAATCCGAATCCGATCGATACGATGGAGGAGGATACGGTTGTCAACCTTGGTTTTGACAGGGAGAAGTTGTATTATAACATGGTTGGCGCGAAAGCGGACTGGTTATACGAGCTTCCTCAGTGGGATAGTCTTCTTTCGGAAGAGAGGAGAAAGGAATTATATCGGGAACAGAAGAAGTCCAACACGGTCGTTAAGGACAAAAAGATAGGACGTAATGATCCATGTCCGTGCGGCAGTGGCAAGAAATATAAGAAATGCTGCGGAAAATAGTGATAATGATGAAAGATGCCGACATTTTTAAATGTCGGCATTTTTGGGGGTTGATGGGAATTTGTTTTGCAATTTCCCTATCTGGTTGGCAGATGTATGCCAGAATTACAAGATAGTTTAGAAATATCTGGTGTTAAGTA
>JAMPBI010000141.1 GCA_023666775.1 Alistipes sp.
GAAAGGACGAAGGTATTTTCCAGTTGGAGAGCGGCGGCATGAAGTCGTTTATGAAGGAACTGAAACCGCAGAATTTAGAGGATATTATCGCCGGTATTTCGTTATACCGCCCGGGTCCGATGGATTTTATCCCCAAATATATCGCCGGTAAAAATAATTCCGACAGTATCGTTTACGACTGTCCGCAGCTTGAGCCGATCTTGCAGCCTACATACGGCTGTATCGTGTATCAGGAGCAGGTTATGCAGATCGTGCGCGATCTTGCCGGTTACAGTCTGGGACGGAGCGACTTGGTGCGCCGCGCCATGTCCAAGAAAAAGGGCAGCGTGATGGAGAAAGAACGTCACAATTTCATCTACGGAAACGTGGAGGAAGGCGTTCCCGGCTGTCTGGCGAACGGTATTCCGGAAGGGGTTGCCAACAAGATTTATGACGAAATGATCGATTTCGCGAAATACGCGTTTAACAAGTCCCATGCGGCATGTTACGCGGTAGTCGCTTACCAGACGGCATATCTGAAACAACATTATCCCGTGGAGTTTATGGCGGCGCTTATGACTTCGGTTATGGGAAACGCGGGAAAGATTACGGAATATGTTTTGATCTGCCGTCAGATGAACATTCCGATCCTGCCGCCGGACGTGAATGAGGGCGAGTGGGATTTCTCGGCGTCAAACGGCAGTATCCGTTACGGTATGTCGGCGATCAAGAGCGTCGGAAGACCGGTGATCGAGGCGATCGTTTCCGAGAGAAAGACAAACGGCAGGTTCAAGGATTTTTATGATTTTATCGAGCGCATGTCGGGACAGGGACTGAATAAAAGGTACATTGAAAATCTCATCAAAGCGGGCGCTCTGGACGGGTTCGGCGTTAAACGCCGTCAGATGATGTTAGGGTACGGACCGATTTTGGACAGCGTCAGTCAGGAACGCAAAGACACGATTTCCGGTCAGATGGATCTGTTTTCCCTGCTTTCCGAGGAGGAGTCGGCGCAGTTTAAGACGCCTCTCCCGGACGTGAGCGAATACGACAGGGAGGAAATGCTCAATTACGAACGGGAAGTTATGGGGATTTATGTAAGCGGACACCCTCTCGAGGACTACGAGGGAATGATACAAAAAAACATCACGGCGAAAACCGTTGATTTTGAGTGGGACGAGGAAACGGGAACCACTCAGGTGCGCGACCAGCAGAATGTGATCATCGGCGGTATCATTTCCGATAAATCCATTAAGAACACGAAGACGGGGAAGATGATGGCGTTCCTTACCATAGAGGATCTGTACGGGACCGTGGAAGTCGTCGTGTTCCCGAAAGACTATGAGCGTTATAAGTCCCTGCTTACCGACGATAATAAGGTGTTTGTCGTGGGAAGGGCTTCCTGCGGCGACGAGGAAAAGGGCAAAGTCATCTTGTCAAGGCTGATCCCTTTTGACGAAGTACCGAGGCAGCTCTGGATCCGTTTCGCGGACCGGGAGGCATACGACGCCGCCCAAAAGGAGCTGAACGGTATTCTGGCGGTATCGGACGGAGCGGACGAGGTGGTCATTTACTGCGAGAAAGAAAAGCAGAAGAAGTATCTGCCGAGGAATATGACGGTCAGGGCAGGTAAGGAGCTTTTGGATATTTTGTACGAAAGATACGGTGAAAACAATATTAAAGTTGTCGAAAAATCTATTGAAAACTAGAAGAAAATGGATTAGAATTAATTTTAAATCGGAATCGTTATATTGTATTTTTTAATGCATGGAGGAAGAATCATGGAAAACAAAATTAAGACAATCGGCGTGCTGACAAGCGGCGGGGACGCTCCGGGAATGAATGCGGCAATCAGGGCAGTTGTAAGGACCGCGATCAATAAAGGTATGGAAGTAAAAGGAATCCGCAGAGGATATCAGGGATTGATCGAGGACGATATCTTTGATATGGATAAGAGAAGCGTTTCGGAGACGATCAACCGGGGCGGTACGATACTTTACACGGCAAGATGTCTGGAATTTATCACGGAGGAAGGACAGAAGAAGGCTGCCGAGACCTGTAAGAAGCATGGTATCGAAGGCGTGGTCGTCATCGGCGGCGACGGTTCGTTCCGAGGCGCGAGGGATCTGTCCAAATGGGGTATCAATACCATCGGCGTTCCGGGTACGATTGATCTTGATATCGCGTGTTCGGATTATACCATTGGTTTTGATACGGCAGTCAATACGGCGATGGACGCTATCGATAAGATCCGTGATACGTCAACCTCCCATGAAAGATGCAGTATTGTGGAAGTTATGGGAAGGAACGCGGGCTATATCGCGTTATGGTGCGCCATTGCCAACGGCGCGGAAAATGTGCTTCTTCCGGAGCGTTATGACGGAAACGAGCAGGCGATCATTGACGATATCATCAACAGCCGTAAGAAAGGCAAAAAGCACCACATTATCATTAACGCGGAGGGTATCGGCCACTCCATGAGTATGGCGAAGAGGATTGAGGCGGCTACCGGCATTGAGACGAGAGCGACGATCATCGGTCATATCCAGCGAGGCGGCAATCCGACCTGTAAGGACAGGGTTTACGCTTCCGTGATGGGCGCCAAGGCGGCAAGCCTTTTGTGCGAGGGAAAGAGCAACCGTATCGTTGCGTATAAGAACGCGGAATTCATTGATTATGATATTGACGAGGCGCTTTCCATGAAGAAGGATATCGACGAGTACAAGCTGAATGTAAGTCTGCTTCTTTCAAGATAGATGATAAACTGCTGCATAATAAGTTGTGCGGCAGTTTTTTTGTTTGATAGGAATATTATGGAGGAATGTTATGATAACCAGTATGGCGAACAGCCGGGTGAAGCATGTGGTAAATCTTTTGCGTAAGGCGAAATACCGCAGGGAGAACGGTCTTTTTGTGGTTGAGGGGATTAAGATGGTTCTGGAGGCTCCGTGGGAGCGTGTGGATATGGTTTATGTTTCGGAAGATTTTTTTCTTAGTCATAAAGAGGAACAAAACGGAATAGAATGGAAAAGTCCGAAAGTGGAGGTTGTCTCGGACGCTGTTTTTAAACAGATGTCGGATACAAAGACGCCTCAGGGGATCATGGCAGCCGTCCGCATGAAGGAATGTTCCATGAATGAAATCGTGGGGGGAGACAAGACGTTTGTGATTGTGTGCGAGGACATTCAGGACCCGGGGAATATGGGAACGATCCTCAGGACGGGAGAAGGAGCGGGAGTAACGGGGGTTATCATGAGTAAAAATACGGTGGACATTTACAATCCGAAAACCATACGTTCCACGATGGGCTCCGTTTACCGCGTCCCGTTTTTGATTGCCGAGGACTTACAGGACGCTGTCCGGCAGATGAAATTATTGGGTGTAAAGGTGTATGCGGCACATTTAAATGGCAATAATAGCTATGCGGCTGAAGATTATTCGGGCAAATGCGCTTTTCTGATCGGAAATGAAGGAAACGGTCTCAAAGACGATACCGCGGCTCTTGCGGACCGTTTGGTTAAAATTCCCATGGAGGGCAGCGTGGAATCGCTGAACGCGGCGGTTTCTTCGGCGGTCCTGATGTATGAGGTAAATCGCCAGAGACGCCTTTAGGGGGCGAAACTTGACTTTTTTTCCCGTGTTTGCTAGAATAACCTGAGAAAGTTAATAAATTTGTAATATTTTGCGTAATAGGAAAATTTTATTAAAAAAGTTTGGAGGTTATCCATGAATTCAAAGAGTAAACGGATTTTTTTGTATATTCTGCTTGCACTGATGGTCGTTACGCAGGTTGCGTTTACTACTTCTGATGAAACGGTAAAAAGCAATACGGAGAGTATTCCGACGCAGGCGGAGAGCCTGCCGGAGCAGGATACGGCGGACAACACCATACAGAACATAAAGACGGCGTCTGCCACGGCAGCGGCGATGGGAGAGGTTTCTCCCGTGGTTGTGGTGGAAGAGGATATACAGCAGGGACAGGAGCGGCTTCTGGGAGAGACGGAAAATTCGGAAGTATCCGAATATCAGGATATGATCGTCTGTTACGCGGACCCGTATCTGCCGGTGAGAACGGAGGCGGACAGGGAGTCCAAGACCGTGGGTAAATTATATCCGGGCAGTTACGCGGATGTTCTCGAACGGGGTGAGGATTGGTCCAAGGTCAAGTCGGGCAATGTCGTGGGATATATCCAGAATATGTACGTTTGCTTTGACAGCGAGGCGGAGGATCTTGCGGATCAGCTTCGGGGAACCCTTTCTACGGCAATGACGCTGGAGGAGGAAAAAGCGGAACAGGAGAGGCTTGCCAAACAGCGCGCGGACGCGGCAAAGGCTTCGGCAACGGCGGCTACCGTGAGCGCTTCTTCTTATGAGGTATGTCTTCTGGCGGCAATTATCGACTGGGAGGCAGGTTCGGAGCCGTATGAAGGAAAACTTGCCGTGGGTTATGTCGTGGTAAACCGCGTCAACTGCGGATACGGAGGAAATATTCAGGCGGTTCTCTCGGCGAGAGGTCAGTTCGGAGGCGTTACGGACGGAAACGGAAACTGGTCGGACAGGTTTCAGGCGCGTGTCAATAAATATCTCAACGGCGCGAATACCGACTGCATGAAAGCGGCGCAGGACGTTCTTGCGGGCGCGAACAATCCGCTGAACGCCACATACCTGAATTTCAATACGGTCGTGGGCGCATGTTCGCAGTGTCAGCAGATTGGCAACCATATTTTCTATAATCGTTGATATTGTTTATTGTAAGATTCGAGTATCAAAAGCCCTGCAATGAAGTCCGTGTCAGCAGATTGCACAAAAGAAATCCGCGCGCACTCCATTGCACAGGTCATTCCGATGAGCCTCAGGGCAAACATCGTGTTCAGCAGAGGCTTCCACGATGTTAGAGTCTCATCTTCATTGTGCAAAAGTCGTTTGCTCCGATTTCTTTTGTGCAATCTGCTAAATGAAGTTTATAAGCAGGGCTTTTGATACTCGAATCTTATTAAGAAATCCACATGACGGCATGGGTATTATATGTCGTGATGTGGATTTTTTTATTTGATGGAAATTTATGATGAATACAGGTAAATTATGGATTTGGGGAGTCGTTTTTTTCTTCCATATGCTCCAAGGCATATTCAATGCACTGAATAACCACTTTGTTAAATGACATATTATTTTCATTTGCAAGGGATTGAACGGTATCTATTAAATCTTTGGGTAAACGGAGGGATTTATTTTCATATTCGGTGTAATCCCGTTTTAATTTAAACATTGCTTTACCACCTTTCATATCTCTTTGAATATTGAAAATTAAGATATTTTTTATTGTAATATAAAAAATATTGTGATAAAATATCATAAATATATTATAAAATATAATATAAAATTAATTACATTATGAAAGAGGAAAAGGAGACTACCATGAGAGGTAAAGTATTTAAAGTAGTATTTCCAATGGTATTATGCTTGGGAATGTTGCTGCTGCCAATGGACATTTTGGCAGATGAAACGCAGGAAAATGTTCAGGAACAGCAAGTTATTATGAATGATGAGACAGGAATACCCGATGTTAATTTTTATAACGCGGTGTTGGAAAGTTGTGATGTAAATGGAGACGGAGTATTAACGACAGATGAGGTGGAGGATTTAGATTTTTTAAATCCTAATGATAAAGGGATTGAGAATATACAGGGAATACAGTATTTTAAAAATTTAAAAATACTTTTGTTAAGTGATAATAATATAAGCGATATCAGCGCATTATCAGGAATGCCATTAACCATTTTGGATTTACGTGACAATAATATAAGCGATATCAGTGCATTGTCAGGTATGCCGTTAGAACATTTATATTTGAGAGGGAATAATATAAGCGATATAAGTGCATTGACGGGAATGTCATTATCAAGTTTGGATTTAGGATATAACAATATAAGTGATTTAAGTGCGTTGACGGGAATGTCATTAACGAGTTTGAGTTTAGACCATAATGATATAATGGATATAAGTGTCTTGTCGGGAATGCTGTTAGAACATTTAAATTTGAACGGCAACAATATAAGCGATATCAGCGCATTATCAGGAATGCCATTAAACAGTTTGGAATCAAGTGGCAATAATATAAGTG
>JAMPBI010000142.1 GCA_023666775.1 Alistipes sp.
TCATAATAATCCTCGTCCAGCGTCTCCTCCGAAAAACGGAACTCCACACGGTTTAACACATGTTCCAGCACAAGAAAACGGTCCACATAAGCGGTCACGATCTCCATCGTGTCCATGACCGATCCGCGAAGCTCCATAAGGCGTTTTAAGGCGTTCTGGCGCGCTTCCTCCCCGGCTTTCCCGTCTTCCTCTGCATTATTGACAATATTTTCCTCAATCATTCCGTTAAGGACGCGCAAAGCCTCCTTTTGCTCCTGCGCCTCGCCGCTGTCCCGCAGCACGTCGCAGAACGTATAATAATTCATGGAAAACTTGATATAACTGAACCGGCTGTAGCAGGTCATCATATTGTTAATATATGCCGACAGATTTTTATCAAGATTTTTATTTTTGCAAATTTCTTTTGCGATCACACTCAATTCCGCCATTCAAGCCTCACCCTACTTTACATTTTTAAAAATATCGCAGAAATCAAAGGTTGCGAAATAATCCTTCGGCGTTTCCGCCCTACGGATCATCTGCACGCTGCCGTCCTCTTTCAGAAGAAGTTCCGCGGAACGCAGCTTTCCATTATAATTATATCCCATGGCAAATCCGTGGGCGCCCGCGTCGTGGATCGCGAGATAATCGCCGATGGCGATCTCGGGCAGCATACGGTCGATGGCGAACTTATCGTTATTTTCGCAAAGGGAACCCGTGATATCATACTTGTGGTCACAAGGCGCGTTCTCCTTGCCAAGGACCGTGATGTGATGGTACGCGCCGTACATGGCAGGCCTCATCAGGTTGGCGGCGCAGGCGTCGCAGCCCACATATTCCTTGTATGTGTGCTTAAAATGAAGTACCTTGGTGATCAGATGTCCGTAAGGTCCCATCATAAAACGTCCCAGCTCCGTATAAATCGCCACGTCGTCCATACCGTTCGGCGTCAGCACTTCCTCGTAAGCCTTCCTTACGCCCTCGCCGATGGCAAGGATATCGTTTTCCTGCTGGTCCGGTTTATAAGCGATACCGATACCGCCGGAAAGATTGATGAACTTAATATGGCAGCCTGTCTCGTTGCGCAGTTCCACCGCAAGCTCAAACAGGATCTTCGCAAGCGCAGGGTAATATTCGTTCGTTACCGTATTACTTGCCAGAAACGCGTGAATACCGAACTCCTTCGCACCCTTACTCTTTAATACCTTAAACGCCTCAATGATCTGTTCCTTCGTCATGCCGTACTTGGCGTCGCCCGGATTATCCATAATGGAATTGGCGATCTGGAAATAACCGCCCGGATTAAACCGGCAGCAGATGGTTTCCGGGATACCGCATGCCTTGTCCAGAAACTCCACATGGGTGAAATCGTCCAGATTGATCTGGGCGTCCAGCTTTCTGGCGTACTCATACTCCTCTTTCGGCGTTGCGTTGGAGGAAAACATGATCCCGTCCCCGCGAAATCCCATAGCCTCCGCCATCATAAGTTCGGTCAGGGACGAACAGTCCACGCCGCAGCCGTATTCTTTCAGAATATCGATCAAAAACGGATTCGGCGTCGCCTTCACGGCAAAATACTCTTTGTATCCTTTATTCCATGCAAATGCTTCTTTCAATCGCTTTACATTCTCCCGAATGCCCTTCTCGTCGTAAATATGGAACGGCGTCGGGTACGTTTTTGTAATCTCCTCAATCTGTGCGCGGGTTACAAATGGTGTCTTTGACATTTTAAAATCTCCTCTCAGCGTAAATCAAACTAAAAAAATTTTATAATAATTATCATAAATAGTCAAGAAAAGAGAATAATATCATCGTAATTATTTTTAAGGAGGCTTTCATATGTCACAAATCAGCGAACTGGACTTACAAAATTTAAGACATCTGATCGGCGATTGTGAGAATTCTTACTGCAAAATGACTTCTTACGCCAACGATGCAACCGACCCAAAGGTAAAGCAGTTTTTTAAAGACGCTGCCACCGACGCAACAAACAACAAAAAACAGTTAATGGAATTTCTGGATTAACTGACATTCTAGGAGGTAAGAAGATGGAAGAAAGCGTAATGGTTGCCGACACATTAAAGGGATTAAACGCGCACCTGAGCGGATTCGGCAGCATGATTCCACAGACGGAAAACAAGGATTTAAAACAGACGTTAAAGCAAATGCGCAACAAGGCGGAAATGTCGCAGGAACAGCTTTACCAGATCGCGAAGGACAAGAACTACTATACTCCTGCCGCGATGGCGAAGGAAGACGAGATCGCGCAGGTCAAAAATCTTTTTGTGTAATTTCCTGTCCAACAAGATAGAGAAATTGCCACGCAATTTCCTATCAACGAAGCAAAAGACCGCCTCACGGACGGTCTTTACATAACATTATATTAGTAGTCTTCCAATATCTCCGGACGCTTGTTGTAGAGCCACATCATTCCGTAAGGCTTGATACTGATACTCTGGTCGCGGATATAGTCGTTGGAAATGATATCGGTATACGGACCCGGATCGATGATCCACGCCGTTTTCTGCACCGGACTGAAATTAAACAGACCAAACAGCTTACTGTCGCCGCAGGTTCTCACAATGCCGAGAACCGCCGGGTCAAAGGTATCGTAAGTAGAACACCTTGCGTCCCTTGAAAAAACGCTGTACACGGAACGGATCCTCTTTAACAGCATTAAGTTGTTATACAGCTTATACTGGTAAGTGTCCGTATTAAAACGCATTTTCGTCTTGGACCAGTCCATGCTCTTTCCCTCGGTCTGCCCCAGCTCGTCGCCCAGATACATAAACGGAACACCCGGTATCATCATAAGATATCCCTGCAGCATCATATCAAAATCAACGGCAAGTTCCAGTTCGATCCTGTCGTTCGCGGTATTGATCCCGCACAGCGCGGCAAGATTTTTCCAGTCCTCCTGCCACGGATCCTGTATACAATTCAAAAATACCGTATTGCTGCTGATCATGGCAAGGGAATCGATCATACCGCGAAGCCCCGACGCGTTGCGCTCCGTAATCGCGCGAAGCAGTAGCTCTTTGTTGCTGATATTGTTCACAAGCTGGCATTCCGGCTGGACAAGCAGTCCATAATTGGAAAAGGAATTGCCGTTCTCATACTCTCCGTTACAGAGCAGGATACAACCCGGACAGACGATATCCAGGATCACCCTTAAAATCCTTGCCACATGGACGACCTGATTCGGGTACGGATAATCCAGTCCCATATCGTTCCATTTATACGGCTGGCTGTTGATCTTAAAAATATCCACGCCCAGGTTGGCGAACATGAGCATATCGTATACCAGTTTGTTGAACAGAACCGGACTGGCAAGCACCTTGGAAATATTGTCCGGCTTGCAGTATTCGCCGATATTGTCAAAACATACGCTGATCTTATTGCGGCGGCACACGATACACAGTTTATGTAAGTCCGCGATACTTCCGTACCCCAGATCCACCGTGATAAATTCGGGCAGCTCGCCCTTTTGGTTCACTACCAGAGACGGCCTCAGGGCAGGAAGAACATTCAGGAACGAAATATTAAAATCCTTAAAATATTCGATCCGCTCCGCGAGATTCTTGAGATTATTCTGCGTCTTGTCCGCGTATACCGTCATTCCGTAGGAATTATTGGCATGATACCACGCCTTGTCGCCGTAACGGGACACGTCCTGCATTTTCAGCGCGTCCTGCCGATAGGAAAACGCGTTATCCATATTCTTGAGCAGGGACGCGTAAGAATCAAAGCAGTCCTCATAAATGTCCAGATACATTTTCTTCAATTCGTCAACATGTGTTGTCTTTCGTAATTCGTATTCCTTGTCAAAATTCATTCTGTCTTCCATAGTCACCTTAATCTGAAATTTACTTTTATTTATAACCGGTTATATAACTCTTCGTATTTCTTTGCCGAAGACTTCCATGAGAAGTCCGCCGCCATCGCCCGATCCACGATCTTATTCCACTCGCGCTTCCTGTTATAGTAAACGTCCTTCGCGTAACGGACACAGTTTAACATCTCATGGGCGTTGTAGTTCGCGAAGGAGAAACCGGTTCCCGTACCCTCGTATTCGTTGTACGGTTCAACCGTGTCCTTTAATCCTCCCGTCTCCCTTACAATCGGCAGAGTGCCGTAGCGCAGGCTCATAAGCTGGCTCAGACCGCACGGTTCAAACAGGGAAGGCATTAAAAACGCGTCGCTTGCCGCGTAAATCTTATGGGAAAGGTCCTCGTTATAATAGATATTGGCGGAAACCCTGTTATTAAACTTCCACGCGAAATGACGGAACATATTCTCATACTTCGGATCGCCCGTTCCCAGAACCACAAACTGGATATCGTCGGTACACATCTCGTCCATGATATAGGCGATCAGATCGAAACCTTTCTGATCCGTCAGTCTCGATACGATACCAACCATAAATTTATCTTTATTGACCTCAAGCCCCAGTTCTTCCTGTAATTTCAGCTTGTTCTTATATTTTTCCTTGCGGAACGTTACCGCGTTATAATTATACGGAATGCGGTTGTCCGTCTCCGGATTGTAATCCTCGTAATCGATACCGTTCACGATACCTGTCAGGCAGTTGGCACGGGCGCGCATGAGTCCGTCCAGATTTTCTCCGTAGAACGGCGTCTTGATCTCTTCCGCGTAGCTCTGGCTTACCGTCGTCACCGCGTCGGCGTAAACGATACCGCCCTTTAAACAGTTACCGTCGCCGTAAGCCTCCAGCTTATCCGGCGAGAAGAAATACTGCGGAAGTCCCGTGATATCCTGGAGTTTCTTCAGATTCCACACCCCTTGGAACTTCAGGTTATGGATCGTCATAACGGACTTGGCGCTGCGGAGAACGTCGTTCCCTTGGAAACGCTCCTTCATATAGACCGGGATCAGTCCCGTCTGCCAGTCGTGGCAGTGAACGATATCCGGGTCAAATCCCAGCACCGGGATCGCGGAAAGCGCCGCCTTGCTGAAAAACGCGAACTTTTCAATGTCTTCATGGATATAGCCGTAAGGCTTGGAACCCGCGAAGTAAAACTCATTGTCGATAAAATAGTATGTCACGCCGTCATATTCCATCTCAAACACGCCGACATACTGCTGTCTCCACGCCAGGTCGATATAGAAATGGGTCTTGTATATCATTTTCTCACGAAAATGCCACGGAATACAAAGGTACTTCGGTATCATGACCCTTACGTCAAATTCATTCTTATCAAAATATTTCGGCAATGATCCAACAACGTCTGCCAAACCGCCTGTCTTGATAAATGGAACTGCTTCCGAAGCAATAAATAATACTTTTTTCATGGATCAACCTCCAAAAATACATTTTATATAAGTTTATTATAACTGATATAAATGATTTTTTAAAGAATAACTTTCAAAAAATTATATTTATCGTATTCCGTGGGCAAGACTGAGCTTGTCCGCGATCAGCGCGATAAATTCGGAATTGGTCGGTTTTCCCTTCCCGTCGCTGACCGTATAGCCGAAATATTCTTCGATCACATCGGGATTTCCCCGGTTCCACGCCACCTCGATGGAATGTCTTATGGCGCGCTCCACACGGCTCGGCGTCGTCTGGTATTTCTTGCTGATACTCGGATAGAGGATCTTCGTGATACTGTTGATCATCTCCCGGTCCCGCACCGACATCAGGATCGCGTCCCTTATGTACTGGTATCCCTTGATATGCGCCGGGACGCCGATCTCGTGAATGATATTCGTGATTTCCATCTCCAGCGCCCTGTTCGACACGGCTTTCTTCACGTCCTCCGCGTCCGGCGCGTTGTCCCTCGCAAACTCCACATTCAGTTCCCTTGTCTCCTTTTTCACGGTATCCGCTTTGCACTCCCGGATCTTTTTCAGAAGAAAGTGGATATCAAAAGGCTTTAAAATATAATAAACCGCTCCCAGATTAAACGCGTTCTCGGTAATGTTATCCTTGCCTACCGCGCTGAGCATGATACAGCTTGTCTTCTTCGTAAACGAGGCGTCGTTTCCCAGTTCCTCCAGAACGCTGAGCCCGTCCAGTTTCGGCATGATCACGTCGAGTATGACCACATCCGGTTTCTTCTCCTTAATCATCTTGAGAGCCGTAAGCCC
>JAMPBI010000143.1 GCA_023666775.1 Alistipes sp.
TTATTGATGGTAAAGAACCGGAAGATGAGTTTACCAGAGAATTAGATAAGGCGGTTCGATCCGTCAGGAATAATGAAAAATGGAGGTTCGATTATATGACTTTGCAGATGAATTATCAGGAAAAATATGAGCAGGGATATGATGAGGGAGATCGAAAAAGAGCTATTTTAGTCGCCATGAATATGCTGCAAGATGGAGATTTACCATTAGAAAAAATAGCAACGTATACCGGACTTACTTTGGAACAGGTGCTTGAGTTGCACAATGAGATAAAGAACTTGTAAAGCAATTTCCTATCAGACAAAAATAATAAGCCTACCTTGTTTCTTGACAATCACAGGTAGGCTTATCATATAAGCATATCAGAAAAGTCCACCCCGCAGCCGGAGGAAACAGCATGAACCTAAAAAAATTAGACTGCGACCTGACCGTTTGCAAAGTCCGGTCCATACAGGATATCGATCTGACCAAAGAATTTTTCTTTATCGGAAAAACAAACGAGGAACTGTCCCTTGTCAGCATAACCGAAAACACGCCCGAAAACACCGTCGAACGCGAGGACGGCTGGAAGGGCTTTTATATTCAAGGGACCCTTGATTTCTCGCTGGTGGGAATTTTATCCGAAATAACCCGGATCCTTGCGGACAACGGTATCAGCGTTTTCGCCGTTTCCACCTTTAACACGGACTATGTTCTCGTAAAAAAAGAAGACTTTGAAAAAGCCCTCGAGGCGCTGACCCGTGAAGGCGGCGGCTTTTCTATTTTCTGAAAACGCTTGAGTTTCCCATAGCAATTTGATATAATTTTTAGAGTTATGGTAAAGAATAGTATTGATAAACATTCCGGAGGAAATTATGTGTGGTTTTTGTGGTTTTACAGGTGATCTCGACGACAAGGAGACCTGCCTTACAAATATGATGAATAAGATCATTCACCGCGGTCCCGACAGCGCGGGGCAGCATATTGACGAGAAAGTCGCCATGGGGTTTCGCCGCCTCAGTATTATTGATCTGGATTTTGGCAGTCAGCCGATGTATAACGAAGATCAGACGATCGTTATTACGTTTAACGGTGAGATCTATAATCATCAGATACTTCGTGAAGAACTGACCGCGAAAGGTCATGTTTTTTCCAACAACGCCGATACCGAGGTTTTGATCCACGCATACGAGGAATACGGACCGGAAATGATGAATAAACTCCGCGGCATGTTCGCGTTTGTAATCTGGGACAGCAACACGCAGACCCTCTTCGGCGCAAGAGACTACTTCGGGATCAAGCCGTTCTACTATGCCAACATCGACGGAAATCTGGTGTACGGCTCCGAGATCAAAAGTATCCTCGAATACCCGAAATATCACAAAGAAATGAATGAAACCGCCCTTGAAAACTACCTGACTTTCCAGTATTCCGTTCTGGAAGAAACGTTTTTCAAAGGGATTTATAAATTAATGCCGGCGCACTATTTTCTGTTTAAGGACGGCAAAATGGAAATAACCCGCTACTGGGAACCGAAATTTGAAGAGGACGACAGCGTTTCCATGGACAGTCTCGTGGATAAGATCGACGACGTTTTTCAGGACTCCGTCAAAAGCCATAAGATCAGCGACGTGGAAGTCGGCTCGTTCCTTTCAAGCGGCGTGGACTCCAGCTATGTCGCGGCAAGTTTCCACGGCGACAAGACCTTCACCGTCGGCTTCGACTACGAAAAATATAACGAGATCGATTTTGCGAAATCCCTCTCCGAAAAGATCAAGATCGACAACTACAGCAAACTGATCACCACAGACGAATACTGGGACATTCTTCCGACGATCCAGTACCATATGGACGAGCCTTTAGCCGACCCGTCCGCGGTGGCGCTTTATTTCGTGAGCCAGACGGCGGCAAAGCATGTCAAAGTTTCCCTGTCGGGCGAAGGCGCCGACGAGTTTTTCGGCGGCTACAACATTTACCATGAGCCGTTTTCCCTTGCGAAGATCCAGAAACTTCCAAAACCTCTGCGCAAATGCCTCGCGGGGATCGCGGGCGCCCTTCCTTTCCGCTTTAAGGGAAAGAACTTTCTGATACGCGCGAGCAAAGACGTGGAGGAACGTTTTATCGGTAACGCCTTTATGTTCAGCGAAAAAGAACGCAGTAAAATTTTAAAAAATCCTACCGGCAAATACAACCACATGGATCTGACAAAGCCGTTCTACGAGAAAGTTTCCGGCAAGGACGACGTAACGAAAATGCAGTATATCGATATTCATTTCTGGCTGATCGGGGACATTCTGCTCAAGGCGGATAAAATGAGCATGGCACATTCCCTTGAGGTCCGCGTGCCGTTCCTCGACAAAGAAGTGTTTGACGTCGCAAGGACCATTCCTACCAAATACAAGATCGTGGACAGGCAGACGAAAGTCGCCATGCGTACCGCGGCGCACCGCTATCTTCCGGATATGGTCGCTGAAAAGAAAAAACTGGGCTTCCCCGTACCGATACGCGTCTGGCTCAAAGAGGACAAGTATTATAACATCGTAAAGGAAGCCTTCACAAGCGAGGCAGCCGCGAAGTTCTTTAACGTAAACGAAATCGTTAAGTTTCTGGACCGCCACAAGGCAGGAAAGGAAGACAACAGCCGCAAGGTGTGGACTATTTATATGTTTCTCGTGTGGTACAGGAAATTCTTTGAGGAACAGGCGGCGTAGGTCAAACGAAAAGGAGTGATAACGTGCTTTCTATCGCGGTATGCGACGATGAAGAGTATATGCTGGACGAACTGGAAAAAAACGCGCGCGGCTACTTCAACGCCCAAAATACAAAGGTCAAAATTGTCCGATTTTCCGGCGGAGAAGATTTACTGAAATCGAAAGAGCCGATCGACATTCTTTTTCTCGATATCCAGATGGAAAAGATGGACGGAATGGAAACAGCGAGAAGGTTACGCGGCGCGGATTTTAAAGGTTATATCATATTTGTCACTATACTGAAAGAACTTGTTTTTCAGGCTTTCGAGGTACAGGCTTTTGATTATCTGCTAAAACCCATAACCCAAAACAGCTTTGATAAAGTAATGGACCGTCTGTTAAGCGTTATGAACGACGAAAAAGATAAAATGCTGCTGATCCATATCGGAAACGAGAGCAGGCTTATTTCCTTTAACGACATTGTTTATTGCGAAGTGATCGACCGGAAAATATATCTCCATCTTAATTCGGCAGAAACAGTGGCATATTACGAAAAAATCGAGAAGCTGGAAACAAAATTAGACCGGCGCTTTTTTAAGTGCCACAGAAGTTATCTGATCAATTTACGGTATCTGCAAAGTTTCAAAAATGGCGCGGCATATATGAATACAGGGGAAACCATACCGGTATCCCGTCTGAGAAATAAGGAATTTGCTGATGTAGTCTTACGGTATATGAGTGAGCGGAAAGGATAAAATGGCAGGATTGGTTGATTTTTTCAGCATATATATTGAGGGCAGTATCGAAACGTTCGTCATGCTTTATTTCTTTCCTAAATTTCTCCGTTCAAAAATAAATCTTTTCCATTACTTGATTTTCGGTGTGACAGGAATTGTCTGCATGATACTTTTTTCCGGAAACAGTCTTGTCCAGTTTTCCGTATTGGCTTTCCTCCTTACGATTGAGGGAATCTGTTTTTGCAGGTCAGGATTTGACACCTCCGTCCTGTACGCGGTCGTAACGATTGAGATCATGCTGCTCTGCTACGGCATTGTCAATTCGCTATCCGGTATTCTATCCCCGATATTCTTTCCCGCAAATCCCAAAACGACAGGTCTGCTTTTGATGACCGGCGGAAATTTTATCGCGCTATCTCTGTCCGTCTGCTGTTATCATATCGTCCGCAAATATTTCATATTCGACACGGCGCCAAAAGCGCAGCACACGCTGATGATTTTAACGCCTGCACTGACAATTTTTCTGGTCAATACCTACATCAACTTTTGCATTTACGGCAGTTCCATATGGGTAGACAAAAACGGTCGGCTAATGAGTACCTATCATTATCCGGTACTTTTCATGCAGCTTCTGGGAATTGCCAGTCTGTTTTGCGTTCTGTACGCTTACAAAAAACTTTTAGACAGTTTTTTATTGAACATGAAAATATCCCTGTTGGAACAGGAAGCCGATTTTTTGCAGCAATATGTAACGGAAGCACGGATACGTTATGAAAAGACAAAATCCTTCCGCCATGATATCAAAAATCATATGACCGTCCTTCGGGAACTTTTGAAAACCCGCCAGACAGAACAGGCGTTATCGTATATGGGCGAACTGGAAAATCTGTCCGCCGATATGTCGTTTCCATGCAATACCAATAATCCCGTATTGAATATACTATTGTCAAACAAATTGGGAATAGCCCAAAATAACGGCGTTGACGTTTCCTGCTCTCTAAGCGTGCCCTACCCGTGCCCCATCAGCGATATCGACCTCTGTATCGTTCTTTCAAACGCGCTGGATAACGCCGTCCACGCAAGCGCCGATATCAAAAGCGGCATAACGAAATACATTCAGGTGACAGGAACCTTGCAGGGGGATTTTTTACTGATCGAGATACAAAACAGTTTTCAAGATCTGACGCCTTTCAAAGAGGGAACCGGACTAAGAAATATACGGACGGTCGCGGAAAAATATCATGGCGCCGTGAATATCCAAACGCAGGAAAATGTATTTATCCTGAGCGTGCTTCTTATCATTCCGCAGCAGCCGGAAAGCATTTCACGGTAAACCGATTGATTATTACGGTGAAATCGTTAAAATAATGTTAAAATAAACCGAATAGGGAGGACAAATATATGTCAATGGAAATAGGCAGCATTAACAACATCAACAGAGAAAATCTCACATTCCGGACAGAAAGAGAAAACCTGCCGGAGACGGAAAAAATACCAGCGCAGACACCGCAAGACGAGTATATAAGCCGTGAAAAAGCGGATAACACCCCAACCGGATTATACCGTTTAGGTCAGGACGAAAACGGCAGTCCCAGGGTTCTGTTTGACGACCCGTCAAAGGCAAAAAACGCCGATAAAGAAAACAAAACGGAAAAATGCACCTCAGATACCGATAAAGTCGATCGGGAGATCCAAAAACTTAAAGAAGAAAAAGAACAGCTCGAGCAGCAGCTTAAGGCTGCTTTGGGAAACGATAAAAAAACAGCGGAATTAAACAGGAAGATGGAAGCGGTCGAAAAGGAACTGAGCAGGAAAGATAATGATACATACCGACGGCAGCATGCGGTGATTTCATAGACCCAAGGCAGGGAAACTTCTCCTCACCGCCAATCCCATATATCGTCATACGGATTGGCGGAACTT
Organism: Alistipes sp.; assembly: GCA_023666775.1. Classification (GTDB taxonomy): domain Bacteria; phylum Bacillota; class Clostridia; order Lachnospirales; family Lachnospiraceae; genus MGBC120314. The sequence continues at coordinate 5,330 of JAMPBI010000143.1, forward strand.
TTTCTGATCACTTTTCCGCCTGAACATACTCGTCCCACAACTCCTCCACCAGATATCCGTCGCTTCTACAGTGCATATCGGAAATCCCTTCACTAACCTCTTTATATAAAATGGAACAATAGAAAAAATCAAGTGCTTCCCTTATACTGATATCCGCTCTCTGAGCAAATTTTTCAATTATCCGCGCGTATTTCTTCTGCAACAAAATCGGATTGGCTTCCATTAAATCACCTCTCGTTCCACAAAACAAAGATACCTTTCGATTATTTCCTGCCTGCGAATACATATCTGACGGTTCGGTTCCATATAACGCAGCCTTTTAATAGCTTCCTGCTTTTCTATCAGCCCCTCAAAATACAATTCTATCGTATTAAATACCCTGTCATTTGCAACCCCGCCAGCCACAATATCGTATGCGCTCTTGTCCGCGACATTTCTACAGGAAACGATAAAATCAAGCCACTCCTCTGTATAACCTTCAAATTCCATCACAGAGAAATTTTTTCTACAAGTATCGAAATCAAATTCATATACCGATACAATTCCACATTCCTTCCGAAGTTTAAACCGCGAAGCCCACTTTTCCGCCTGTTGTTTAATCGGGGTCAGATAAAACCCTTTTCCAAAATCCACATTATCTCTTGAGTGATAAATATCCGGTGACGGTACCGCCACGGACGAACCATGATATACGATCACTTGATCACCTCTCGTTCCTTCATACAATCCAAAATATCCCTTA
>JAMPBI010000144.1 GCA_023666775.1 Alistipes sp.
ACCAGAAACATGAACGAAATGATCTTTTCCACGATTCCGACGCCCGTTGCCGCAATAAGTCCACGGCTGTTGGCAATAATGGTGATCACCACAAACGCTACCTGGATCAGCCCGTCCTGCATGGCGATTGGAAAACCGACTTTTAAAATCTGCCCCAGATCGGTTTTATCCAGACGGATATCGCTTTTTGACACCGTGAAACCAAAATTCTGTTTTTTCATCACGAACAGCGAAACCACAACGCTTACCGCCTGTCCGCATACGGTTCCGAGAGCCGCTCCCGCCGCTCCCATTCCGAAAAATCCGATAAAAACAAAATCCAGCGCGATATTGACCACGCAGGCAACTCCCACAAAATACATGGGACGTCTGGAGTCTCCCGCTCCACGGAATATACTGCTGATCACATTATACGCCGTAATAAACGGTATTCCCGCAAAACAGATCGCGAGATAACTGTTCGTTTCTCCTACCGCCTCCGGGGGCGTCATCATCACACCGGTAATCTTCTTCGTAAGCAGCAGAAGCGCCGCCGTAACCGCCACGGAAAATCCGGCAAAAAACACGACGGTCGTTCCCACCGTCCTTCTTGCCGCCGCCTCGTCCCTTGCTCCTACCGCCCGTCCGATCCGCACCGTCGCGCCCATGGCAAGACCCACGATAATAACGGTAAGCATATGCATGACCTGGCTTCCCACGGAAACCGCCGTCGTCGTCTCGGAACCGTTATAAAGTCCCACCACGAACAGATCCGCCATGCCGTAAAAAGTCTGCATGAAGCAGGATAATAAATACGGGAGCGCGAACAGCACCATGGTTTTTCCCACGCTTCCCGTCGTCAGATTATTTTTCTCGTCCATGAACGTATTTTTTCTCCTTTATACTATTTCAAAATGTGGATAACCCCTCTGTCATTCAGATTAATGATACACGAAAACGCGATCGGAACCGCAAACATACCGATGATCCCGCCAAAACTAAGCCCTACGAACATACCGCAGAGCGTGACTACCGGGTGGAGTACAAGCTGGGTTCCCACGATCTTCGGCTCGATAACCTGCCGGATCACCAAAACCACCACATAGAGAATGACAAGTCCCGCCGCCATAAAAAAATCCTTACGGATCAGCGAGATCACCGCCCACGGTATCACCACCGTTCCCGTACCAAGGATCGGCAGGATATCAATGACCGCCACGCCCGCGGCAGCGAGAGGCGCGTTTTTCACGCCTAAGATCAGAAAACCGATCGTCACCTCCACAAACGTGATACACATGATCATCAGATAGGATTTCAGGCACTTAAACACCGTCCCTTTCAGATACCCCTTGACTTCCATAAAGATATTCTTGGATTTTTCCGGTATCTGCCTTGACCAGAAAGTAACGATATTGTGGATATCCATGGTCATAAACACCGTTAAGACCAGCGTGATCAGTATTTTCATCAGTATTTTCGGTATGGACGCCGCCGCGCCCGAAACCGCCGTGATCGTCCCTGACGAGATCTCCGAAACGATCCCGCCCAGAGAAGTAAGGATATCGTCGGATTTTTCCTCAAACATTTCCCGGAAGGACGGATCGAATTTCCCCCATGTTTCCTCTACCCAGTTAAAAAAGCTCTCCAGCGCGGGCGCGATATGCGTCTCGTAAACCTGCGGAAAGGTAATGACAAAATTGCGCGCGTAAGCGTATACATGCATAAAAAGCCGTGAAATAGCCGTTCCGATCACAATATAAAACAGCAGCACGATAACGAGCGCGACCACCGGCTTTTTCAGATGGATCTTCTCCGAGATCCACGCGATCGGTCTTGCCAGTATCCACGCAATGATAAAGGAAATGACAAGCGGTCCCAGAACCGGTTCCGATACCCGCAGCGCCAGCAGCACGATCGCGCCGATGATCCCCCAATAAAGTACGTTAATGATAAAACGCCGTCTTTTTTCAATCTTATCAATCTGTTCTCCCATAAGTTCCTCCTTATTATTTCATTTATACTTTTTCCCCAAAAGTACCCAAATATTACGTCAGCCTTCCAACGTTCCTTTCACATAATTGACGAACTGCTGCGCCGTTCTGCCGGAAATGCCGCCGTGGCTCAGCTCCCATTTGTTCGCCTCGGCGCATAACTCCTCGTCGGACATGGAAACGCCCGCTTTTCTCGCCAGTTCCGTAACAATGTGAAAATACTCTTTCTGACTCGGTTTTGAAAAATTGATCGTCACGCCGAAACGGTTGACCAGCGACAGCTTCTCCTGCATTGTGTCGGAGCGGTGCAGCCCTTCATTCTGCTCCACGTCGTCCCGGTCTTTCCATGTTTCCTTGATCAGATGTCTCCGGTTGGAAGTCGCGTAAATAAGTATGTTCTCCGGTTTCGTTTCCACACCGCCCTCGATGACTGCCTTTAAAAATTTGTACTCGATCTCAAATTCCTCAAAAGACAGATCGTCCATATATATGATAAATTTGTAATTGCGGTTCTTCACACTGGCGATGACATTGGATAAATCCTTAAACTGATGTTTGTAAATCTCGATCATGCGCAGTCCCTGGTCGTAAAACTCATTGACAATGGCTTTGATACTGGTGGATTTTCCCGTTCCGCTGTCCCCGAAAAGCAGCACGTTATTGGCTTTGCGCCCCTGCACGAAGGCTTTCGTATTATCCACGAGTTTCTTTTTCTGGATCTCGTACCCGATCAGGTCGTTTAACATAACCTTCTCCATATTGTTGATCGGCAGGAATTTAACGGTATTATCCTCCTGCGGCGAAATGCGAAACGCCTTATTCAAACCAAACATTCCCACGCCGTATGCCTTGTAAAAACCCGTCACTTTCTTAAAAAACTCCTCCTCGTCCAAAGACGCGGCAAGTTTCTTGGAAAGCACCTGCACCTTCTCGCTCACATTTTTGTTGTACATCAGTTCCGGCTTCACAATCGCCCTGTAATTGGAGATCCTGCTGAAACAGTCGATATCAAGCGCTTTCTCGAGTGTGGAAAAATCATAGTGGAACAGTTCCATGAACGCCTTGAAATCGTTCCTCGCGAAATAATTGACGCTTCCGTCATTGGCTCCGATCTTCTCGCAGGTGATACTGAAAGGATTTTCGTCGGTGATCAGCAGAAATGTGAGATAATTCTGCCACAGGTTCCGGTCAAACCCGTAATCCGTCGCCAGGATCAGAAGCCTTTTTATCTGTCCGTAAATCTTTGTCCTAAGGCTTTCTTTGTTATAACTGCCGGACTCAAACGTTCTCGTTACATCGCTTAATTCCATTAAAATGGAATCTTTTGGCATACTGCCATAAATGATCAGTTTTGAAACAATATTATGCATCGCTTTCTCCTCTCCGTAATGTTCTTACCTCATTTTATCCCTTCCTAAGTCCTCGTCCAGTTTCTCGATATAAGGAGCGGGGTCGTCCTCCATCTTCATAAAGAAGTCAAACGCCATCAGCACCATACTTTCCTCGTTACATTCATTCTCTATTTTTCCGCGGTCCAGATACCGGAATATGTAATTGATCCGCTGCCAGACATAACAATCCAGTATATTGTAACCCATGACCGCATATTTTCCCAGAAGTTCGTGATGATCCACATAATACTCAAATTCCCTGTAAATGTGAGGGTGCTTTAAAAACTCTCCCCAGATCTCCCGGGAATAACTCTCGGAAAGTCCCGCGTAGCGGCTGAGTTTTTCCAGAAATTCCATCACTTTTATCTTTCCGCTGTCATAAATTATATTTGCCATTCCATATACCTTCTTCCCTCAAGATCCTTCCACAGAAACAATCCGTCCTCCACCGTCATATAGCTGTGCGGGCTGTCCTCTTTCGGTATGGAAACGGAGCCGGGGTTCATGTAAATGTAATCCTCATGGGGAACACATTTCGCAACATGCGTATGCCCGTTTAAAAGAACGGCGCCTTTTTCCATCGGAAGCGGGTTCTGCTCGTTATAGATATGACCGTGGGTGGCGTAGATCACCGCCTTTTGCGTAAACAGCACGGCATAATCCGCAAGCACGGGAAAGGAAAGCACCATCTGGTCAACCTCCGCCTCACAGTTTCCCCGGACGCACAAAAGCCGGTTCTTCATGGGATTGAGCAGCCCGATAACCTCCTTCGGGGCATAGCCCTCGGGAAGGTCGTTTCTGGGACCGTGATACAAAATATCTCCCAAAAGTATCAGTTTATCCGCCTTTTCCCTCTCAAACGCCCCGATCATCTTTTTACAGTAATACGCGGAACCGTGGATATCCGACGCGATCATTAATTTCATTATCCTTCCTCCTGCCGTTACGCACCATGCGCGAAAAGGTGCCGCGAAACCGCAGACACCTCCCGTTTTTAAATCTTTAACATTTCTTCGGCTTCCGTTTTGGAAACAAGTCCTACCGAAGTTTTGACCGCCTCGCCGTCCTTAAAGACCATAAGGGTCGGTATGCTCATAACCCGGTACTTTACCGCAAGTTCGTTTTCCTCGTCCACATTTACTTTATAAAACCGCGCCTCCGTGTGGCTTTCGCTCAGCTCCTCGACGATCGGCGCGAGCATTTTGCACGGACCGCACCAGTCCGCGAAAAAATCCACCATGATGATCCCCTTGCCCTGCAAAACCTTATCGTCGAAATTATCCTTTGAAATATGTTCTACTGCCATTTCATTTACCTCCCGCTGTATTTTTATCCTTCTTATTCTGCCACATTTTCCGCCGCCGTATTCCTTAATTTACTATTCACGTCCGCCCTTAAAAGTTTATAAAGCGTCGCTGCCAGCGGCACGCCGAACAGCATACCCGGAATACCCAAAATCCCGCCGCCGACGGTAACCGCCGCGAGAACCCACATTCCCGGAAGCCCGATGGACGTTCCCACGACTTTCGGATAGATCAGATTTCCCTCAATCTGCTGCAAAACCACAATGTAAACGAGAAACAGAACCGCTTTCAGAGGGCTGACGGTACAGATCATAAACGCTCCCACGCCTGCGCCGATATACGCGCCCGCCACCGGGATCAACGCCGTCACGCCGATCACCGCGCCGGTCATGCCCGCATAAGGGAATTGTAAGATCAACATTCCCACCGCGCACAAAGCGCCGAGAATAACCGCTTCCGTACACTGTCCCACAATATAGCTCTTAAACGTATCGTTTGCCACCGTGAAGAAATATTCCATCTTTTTTCGGAACGACTCTTTCATGTAAACTTTGAACAGCTTGTCAAACTGCCCCAGCACTTTTTCTTTATTGAACAGCAGGTACATGGCAAATATGAAGCCAATCAGCGCCTGCGCCGCAAACGAGAACAGGGACGAGGCAATGCTGAACGCAGAATTCATAACGCCGCCCGCGCCGCTGATGATCACGTCGATAACGTCTTTTATCATTTTCTGCCAGTCGATCTGGGTATTGTATGCCGTCGGGTCAAGGAACGGCTTTATTTCCTCATTATTGATGACCCACAGGTACGCTTTATTTAAAACTGCCGGAACTTCCTTTATAAGAAGTTCGATACCGGAAGCAAATTCCGGCACGACAATCCCCAGAACCGCCGCCAGGATTGTGACAACCGTCACAAGAGAGAGTATGATACAGACTCCCCTGCGCGTTTTGCCTACCCACGCCTTCCTGGAATTTTTAAAGTAAATCTTCTCATAGAAACACATGAGAATGTTGATGATATACGCCATGATAACGCCTACCAGAAGAGGCATAGCCGCCCCCACGCCAAGCGCCAGCACGCCCGACATCTCCGACCAGTAATAGATGATCAGAAAAACAGCGAACGCCACAATTCCTATACGAATATATTTTTTCTTTTCTACCATAACTCTTCCTCCATATTGTCATTTTCTGTTTTTATTGTAATGCGGTCCTCATTTTCCCGCGCCGCGATATCCAGCACCTCGAGAAACCGTCCGCCATAGAAGGGAATGTTTTCACAGAGCCGCTCCCTGTTTAATATGGTAATCGCCACCGGCGTAAAATAAGTGGAAAGCACGTCATAGAGCGCGTCCAGATTATTTCCGTAATAATCCGGCAGCGA
>JAMPBI010000145.1 GCA_023666775.1 Alistipes sp.
GTCCTCCATGATATAACTCCTGAGATTGCCGATATGGGCAAAATGATACACGGTAGGACCGCAGGTATACATTGCCACTTTACCGGCTTCATTGGGCACAAACTCCTCAACATTTTTTGTCAGTGTATTAAAAATTTTCATAAAAACCTCCGCCGATCGTTCTTTGCAGTCTTATTTCTTCGGACAGCCGCTACAGCCGCCGCAATTCGGTCTTTCGTTCATAATATCGTCATAAACGTAATTCTCAACGGGCATTAACAGCACCGCCGCCTGGGAAGAAATCCCTTCTCCTCTTCCGGTAAATCCCAAATGTTCCTCCGTCGTCGCCTTCACGCTGACCTGTTCTTTTTTAATGCCAAGCGCCGCCGCAATGTTTTCTCTCATCTTGTCGATATACGGGGCAAGTTTTGGTTTCTGGGCGATCACGGTACTGTCGATATTGGAAATCACATAACGCTCCTCCTCGATCATCGCGCCCACTTTTTTCAGCAGTTCCATACTGTCACAGCCCTCGTAAGCAGGATCCGTGTCCGGAAAATGTTTTCCTATATCGCCAAGCGCCAGCGCGCCAAGAAGCGCGTCCATGACGGCATGAAGCAGAACGTCCGCGTCGGAATGTCCCAAAAGCCCCTTTTCATAAGGGATTTCCACGCCGCCGATAATGAGTTTCCGGTCTTCTGTCAGACGGTGGACGTCATAGCCTGTTCCTATTCTCATACAAACCTCCTATCAAATGAAAAAAGCATGTATTATTATACTAATACATGCCTGTTAGTAGCGAGAAAGGGACTTGAACCCCCGACACCTTGGGTATGAACCAAGTGCTCTAGCCAGCTGAGCTATCTCGCCGGATTGTCTGAACTTTCGTTCAGACAAGTGGGGCCTACAGGGCTCGAACCTGTGACCCTCTGCTTGTAAGGCAGATGCTCTCCCAGCTGAGCTAAGACCCCGTTGACAAATCATTTCATTTTTGACCTGCCTAGACATTATATTATTATTTGTTATCACTTGTCAATACTTTTTTTCTATTTTACATGAAAATTTTCAACCCCGAACTGCTTGATCATCACATAACAGAACGCAAACAGCGCCGTCACGCCGATAAGCTGTACCGCGAGAACGCCCACGGCGTTCATCGGAAGCTGCCAGAAGATCACGCCGAACACGCCGACAAAAATATTCGTAACCGTAAACATCGGCGTCTTAACCTTCATCTGCCCGTCATAAGGCTGCAGCATATGATACATTCCCACATGATAAATACTGAACAGCAGCGAAAAAAACACCACATTTAAAAGCAGGGGGAAAATCCGGCTGATCTCACCCACATGCCCTGTTATCGCCGTTAAAACGCAGGCGGTAAGACAGATGATCCCCGCCGCCCTCAGATCGACAAGGATAAAATGCCGCAGGCGCACCAGAAAGCTGGACATCAGCGACGCTTTCTTCGTATAATACGCATAACTCATCATATCTTTATCACAGTTATAGAACATCACCTTGCACATCTGCTTTGAGCATGAGAAAAAATACATGACAAGGAACCATATAGTGTCCATTCTTCCCATGAACGCCCAGATTTCCTCCCGTACCTCCTCCGATGACAAAAGCGCGTAAACGATCGCGGCGCAGGACAGGATCAGCGCCCATACCATACGCTTATTCGGTGATTTCATCAGAAGTTTCCTATTCCGGTCAAAGAAAATATGGTTGAGATAAGAAAAACCTTTCTTCTTCTCATGGCGGTTTGTCATCAATGCCGCCGCGCCGGTAACCGTCTGCTTCGCCTCCACTTCGCGGATACGCGTTCTCGCCTGTACCAGTTCCGCGTATTCCACATCGGCGCGCTGGACACGTTTTCTCGCAAGGCGGGGATATTTCCTGTATGTACACAAAATGATAAAGCAGATCATTCCGATGCTACAGATGACCCCAAGCAAAACCGGGTTAAATACAAACGCGTCCACGCTGACCATCTTACCCCGCATATACGGATTGACATAGGCGAAATATACGCAGACCAGAATAAGGATAACGTCGATCCTTGTTATCCTTTTATAAAGAAACGGTATGCGCGAGTAAACAAGAAGGCTCGTCGCCTCGCCGATACAGCGGAACGCCGTCATAAGGATAACAAGCACCAGACTGTTTACAAGCCCGATATCGAGTATCCACAATACCACAAAAAACAAGCCGAAATCCGTTATCAGTTTAAACAGAAGTTCGCCTACATAATGCTCCTTCGGATTGATACGGAGAACATTTAACATCATATAATCCTCGTCGGAGCTTGATAAAATGACGGTATTCACCAGCGAACCGCAGACGCAGTTCATCATAAAGAATACGTTGATAACCGTCTCTTCATACTGGAATGTATTGCCAAAAACAAACGAACGCAGGATAATATACGGTATCATCAGAAAAACGGCGGCATAGATCATTCTGCCCGCGAATTTCATCAGAATACCGAACACAAACGTAACAATACTCAAAATATGTTTAAATTTATTATGCTGGAACACACCATAGGGAATTTTCTGCTCGAAAAACGGAAGCTGTCTCAAGTAATAGATAAATCCATTAAACGCGTTTTCAAAGGAAATGATCTGTTCCAGAAGGAGCTTTTTAAACATTGTCGTCCTCCTTAAGCATAGCCTCTACCGCCTGAAGAAATTCCTCGTTCTTGAGCTGCTCGTGCGTGATCTCGTTCAGCGTCCCGTTATTTAAAACCACGATGTCGTCGCATATGGAACGGACGGACGACAGCCTGTTGGAAGCGATGATGATGATGTGATTTTCCGTAAGCTGTTTTAAAATTTCACGCAGTTCCCGCATAAATTCCGTATCATACGCAATCGTCGGCTCGTCAAGGATAATAACGGCGGGATCCGCCATGATCACGCACAAAAGCTGGAGCTTATACTTGACCGTATCGCTGCAATCCGTGATCAGCCTGTAACGGTCGCCGATCTCCAGATTGATGAACTGGAAATAATCGTCAATGGTACGGCTGTCGTTGAGCTTGTCCTTATTGACGTCCATAAAAAAACGTACCAGCTCGTTTCCCGTAAGAAAATTAGGAAGCACCGGAACGGAATACGTTACGCCCACCTGATTGTAATTGTACACATTATCGTCGTCCTCGTCCAAAAGCTGGATCGAACCCTCGTCAAAATCGTCCTCGCCCGTTATACAATTGATCAGAGTGGATTTGCCGGACCCTCTCCCTCCCAGTATGCCGTACACCTTACCCTGTTCAAACATATAGGAAGCATTATCCAGTACCCGGTTATTCTCAAAACTCTTGCTCACTCCATACAATACTAATCTCATGCCTGTCTCCTTGTTTTATGGGAAAATCTAATCCTATCTATTATAAGCCACTTTTCCATATTTTGCAAACAAAAATACCATGTCACAAAATCTTGCATTTTGGCGCTCCGAATGATATAATAAAAGCTGTTACCGGTAACAGTAAGGGTTTTCGAGGAGAGTGTTTATATGAAGGAGCTGTTTCGCAAATGCTGGCACGGCTTATTTGCCTTGTATATTTTTATCTATCTTCCATGGTTTTTCTATGTGGAGGGACTGACCGATATCCGTTTCACGGAAATCCATTGTTTTCTTGATGATATGATCCCGTTTAAGGAAATATTTATCGTTCCGTATGTGTTATGGGCGTTTTATGTCATCGCGGCATGCGTTTTCCTGTTCTTCAAAGAGGAACGGGGTATGTTTCTGCGCTACGCCATCGCCCTGACCGGCGGAATGAGTATCGCCATGATCATCTATATGATTTTTCCCAACTGCGTTAATCTCCGTCCGCAGGAACTGATAACCGACAATATTTTCTCCCGCATGGTGGCGCGGCTGTATATCATGGATACCTCGACAAACGTATTTCCAAGTATCCATGTGCTAAACTCGATCATCGTCTGCGTCGCGCTGGAAAAGAATAAGACCTTTAAAAAATTTCCTATCCTGCGTATACTGAATGTGGCAATGGCAATCTCCATCTGCCTTTCCACCCTGTTTTTAAAGCAGCACTCCGTACTGGACGGACTGGGCGCCGTCGTATTGTACCTGATCCTCTATCTCGCGCTCTATGTGCCGGACTGGAAAATATTCCGCGATACGCAGATCCTGCTTCCCGACAAGAAAACTTCCGGTGAAGAAGTCGTAACGGACGTTGTGACCGGATGAGAAAATCAGATAATTTGAATCTCATCGTTTCCGCCAAAGTACGAAAAACACATCGGGTATGACATTCTTCCCGATTTTAATTCCTCCGCAAGCAAAAGAAGATTAATTGTATTGATCGCAGCTCCGCTTACTCCGGTTCTCTCACAAATATTATTTAGCCTGTCCCTAAATCCACCTGTAAATTTTCCGGATACAAAGGCATAATTAAAATCGCTGACCGTATCTTCAAATATTTTCCACCATTGATTTGGATTGATCGAGGATTGTCTTGTTTTATTTTCCTGAATATATCGCACCATTTCATCTGCTTGGCTCATTGGAAGCGAATACCCTTTTGAATAAGCTTTATTATCAATAATAAGTCCATTCGTACCATAATAAACACATATGTCAGGTTTTCTCGTATCACCTAATCTTGCGCCTTTAAAATCAAGCTCTGTTGTCAATAATTCTGCCGTCTGTATTTCATAATCCCTGTTTGAATCACTGTCAAAACCTAAATCAATCAGCAACAAATACTTATGATTCACATACTGTAATTTCCGTCTGATATCATCTTTAATGATAGCAAAATCCGATTTTGCTATATTTTGAATTTGAGCAGGAATACTTAATCCGACAATCGTATCGGTCACTTTGTACTGATTTTGTTTTACGGCAACGGACAAACCGATATTATCAAAACTTTTTATATCATCCGCTATTGTGCTTTCTGATTCTGATATTCCCCTTGCTTCAAGATACTTCTGCAAATACGGCAGACTTCTAAAACCCGACTGCAAAGCGTTCAACAAATGCGTTCTTCTGTTTCTCAAATAATCCCTGTCAATTGCTTTTGTTGCCAACATATCCCACATAACACGTTTGGGAATTTTGGCAAATTTGGAAATACCCTTTATATGCTTTATTATTTTCAATCCTTTGAGCGTGATCTGATATGCCTGAGCAATCGTATCGGAATATCCTTCCCCGCCTATAACCGTTGTAACCGTTTTTTTAACCTGTATTACCCACCCCAACTGTTTTAGCCAACTGCATATTGTTCTCGCATATTTATCACTTGTACCTTCCGTATCCGACAATAACTTATTACGCTCTTTGGTATCAATAATTTCCGATAATCCTTGCAATATCAGGTGTTGAGGAATTGATGTAAAACCAGCCTCGCCAATAAATCCTAACTTCTCACCTATCTCAAACTTTGTCAGAGGCTCATTACTTTCCAATAAAAGCATAACCCTGCATACAGGCGGATAGGATAAAAAAGCTCTTTTCAAAATGTCTTCTTCCTCATCACTTCCATCCTCTGCATGAGCGTATTGTTCTCCTAATTCCGATAAGCTGCACTCATCCGACTGCCTGTCATACTCAAGAAATCCTACGCTCACTCCCCACCTCAAAAACGAATCTGCGGGCCAGTCGCTCTGATACTCTTTTCTCTGTCCCGGCAAAGCCGCCTGCACAATACCGGAACAAGGCGCGTTACTCCTTGTATATCCTTTCGGTGTTCCTTTCCCTTTCAAATGCTGATAAGGAATATGTATTCTTTCTTCGGACAGTTCTCTTATAAATTCGGCTCTACCATACTCTTCCGATACAAGACGCGGGATTTTATCAAATCGCAGCTCCTCATTTACATCCGAATCAAGTAAAAAAAGTTTTATCACTTTCTTTAGGCTGCTGATTTTATATGCCTCCTGCACCCACCCAAAAGTTCTTTCCGCCATATCCGCCCCTCCGTTAATAATTTGTAACCAGAACTTCCTGCGTCACATTGTTGCCGTTTTTTGTATGATAATTACAATTATTATAGTTAAAGTTTATCCTATGCATATGATA
>JAMPBI010000146.1 GCA_023666775.1 Alistipes sp.
GGCCGGGATCCTCGGAAGGTTTTTCTTCTCATGGCTTTCGGGCTTTATATTTTTCGCCGCCTACGCGGAAGGCAGCGGTATGCCGCCCGCGCTGTATTCGTTTTGTTATAACGGCTCCTACATAGCGGCGGAAGGGATCCTTACATTGATCATTATTTCCATTCCTGCCGTTTCTAACGCGATTTCGCGTGTAAAGCAGGGGATTTTGGCGTAGATATGTAATTTCCTATTAAAAATATAAGAGACGAACCTTCATAATGAGAGTCCGTCTCTTTTTTAACGCCTATTTACAGGCTATTCCTGATCCTCGGTTTCCGGAATAAATGATACTGTCATATCACCAATAACTGCTTTTCCAATGATTCCTTCCGCAAATTCAATTATAAAATTATCGGCATTATAATTATTTATCACAATATTCTCACCGGTATCATTCATAGTGATCACAAGTTCTATCTGATCACCGGCTGCCTCATAAGAAAAAGTCACACCTGCGCTGACAATATCTTCAAATACAAGCTTATTTAATCCTTCAACATCTGTTATGATATCAGAACCATCTCCCAGACTGTATTTGTAAATGTCATTACCTGCTCCACCTGCAATAGTATCATTACCTGTTCCACCTATAAGTATATCGTTCCCTGCTCCACCTGTCAGACTGTCATTTCCTGCCGCTCCATTAAGTGATATTCCTTCATCACTCCATGCGCTCATCCAATCATCCGTTTCCGAAGCATAAATCCGGTTAATCGGGCTTTCAAGATTTGTATACTCATATTTACGTCCATCAGCAAATTTCACATCAAACTTTCTGTTATCTGCTGATATGAAATAACCCTGTATCACGAGCTTGTCTTCTGCACCTGCAAATGTTATTGTAAGGTCATTCCAATTTGTTCTATATGCGATAAGACCTTCCGGCACAATACCCTCTCCAAAGCAGATCATATTCACGCCCTGATTATCATTAATGGTATCTGTACCTGAACCTATATCAAAAATATAAGTATCATTGCCGGCTCCGCCTTCCAGATAATCATTTCCTGCTTCACCATTTAATGTATCATTACCTGCAAAACCCAGTAATCTGTCATCACCTTTGCCGCCATACAGGAAATCCCCTGAATTACCGCCGTTTAGTGTATCTGCTCCTTCACCGCCATACATGGTAACATTGCTATTATCAAATCCCTGCATATAGTCATCATTTACTGTGCCATAAATAATTCTAAGCGGACTATTCCCTGCCGTAGCCTGATATTTTGAACCGTTAAATGATATGGTATAATTCCTGTTGCTTTCTGACGTGAAGAAGCCTTCTATTATAATTTTATCCGCAAGGTCATTATAAAGTCCCTCTTCTCCGCTTCCATCAAATACAAGCGTAATATCATTCCAATTTGTTCTATACGCCATTACATCTGCCGTTGTATAACCGGAAACTTCAATATGATTTTTTCCCTCAGAATCACTAATGGTATCACTTCCATAACCTTTTTTATAGATATAAGTATCCGAACCTGATCCGCCGCATAAATAATCCTTTCCGGCTCCTCCATTGAGAACGTCATCGCCGCCGTTTCCGATAATCCTGTTATTTCCATTACCACCGTTAAGAGTATCTGCTCCCTCACCTCCTGTAATCTCATCATTTCCATTAGAGGAAGTGATTGTCATATTTTTGTCCGGATATATGGAAGGCATATACTCCGTTCCCTGTTTATCATCAATACTTCTCAGGGCGCTTTCCTCGTCATCTGCATAGTATACGGAACCGTCCGCAAAAATGAACTTAAAGTTACGGGAGGCTTCATCAATACAGTAATTCTTTATTATAAGGGTATCGTCCAGTCCTTCAAATGTGATCAACAGATCATTCCAATTCTCTCTGTACGCCTTAATTCCATCTGAAAAGATATTATCTCCGAAAATAATGGTATTATTTCCATCACTGTCCATGATACTGTTATTTCCGTCACCTGCGTTAAAATAATAAGTATCATTTCCTGACGGTTCTTCAATAAAGTCATCTCCCGTACCTGCAATGATAATATCGTCTCCGTCTCCGCCGTTTATATAATCATTCCCAGCTCCGCCGGAAACAAAATCATTATCAGCTTCGCCAAAAAGCTCATCATCGCCATCACCGCCGTAAATAACCTCATTTCCGGCTCCCGTAAGGATCCGATCGGTATCCCCGTCACCAAAAATGATGTCCTCATTGCCGCTGCCGACAATATAATCATATTGGCTGCCCGCAGCGATCAGATTTTTAACATCTTCCGCAAAAATCGCATCTGAGTTTTCTGTTCCGATTATTACTGCCATATCATTAAGTACCGTACTCGTATAATCAGTGATCACATCTCCAATATCTATCCTGCTATCTCCGGCTTCAATATAATAATTTTCAGGATCCGTTCCATAACCGCTGATGATAAGCATGTCTTCCGTACCATTGATAATGATTACCGCTTCATCACAAATCCTATAGACAGATATATCTTCCATGGTAAGCTCTCCGCCTAGCTTAACCGTTGAAACGCCATTACCATCTTCCATGATATCTCTTCCGTAATTTTCAGCGAATACATATGTATCATCTCCTTCGCCGCCGAAAAGATAGTCATTTCCACAGCCTCCGTCAAGTGTATCATTTCCTGTTTCACCCCAGAGAATATCATTTCCGCCGTCGCCGTTTATATAGTCATCATCTGCGCCGCCATAAACAACATCATCTTCCTCGCCGGCTGTGATACTGTCATTCCCGCCGTTACCATAAATAATATCTCTGCCGTCACTGCCTATAACCGTATCATTTCCACCAAAAGAATTTATAATGGAACCTTTCACTACCGCCCTTAACACGTCATTCTGCTCACTACCATAAATGTGTTTAAACGGACTTTCCTCATCTGTGCAGTGCATAGTCTTATCCTTGAATATGAGCGTATAATCTGCCAATTCAACGTTTTCACAGAAATTCTTTATCACAAGTGAATCATTCGTTCCTTTAATCCTAATTGTCGCGTCATAATCCCCCGTTCCATTCACCAGAATATCCTTTGCGGTAAGATTAGTGAACGAAATCTTATTACTTCCGCCGTTGTCTATTATTGTATTTTCGTCATACCCCTTGGTAAACACATATGTATCATTGCCCCCATCATCTATCATAAGATCATTTCCGGGACCTCCATCATAAACATCATCGCCTTCATTTCCATAGAGCCGATCATTTCCGGAGCCTCCGGAAATAACGTCATTACCTGCTTTTCCATAAATGATATCCGACGCGTTACCGCCATTTAAATTATCATCACCCTCTTCACCAAAAACAAAATCGTTTCTACCGGAACCGCTAAAATGATCGTTTTTATCAGTACCAATATATGTTGTCCCTGCATTCGACAACTCCACTATTTCCGCATAAGTTGATGATATTGAAGAATAATACTGTTTATAATCATTAAATAAATGCGTATGATGAATTTCGTCATATGAATTTAAATACACTCCTAAATCATACACTAATGTTTCAAGATTTTCACCATTATTTATTTTGCAGGTGAATATATAATTTAAAAATGATAAATCTAATACTTTATTTCCTTCCGCGTTCTCATATTCCGGTACTACATTCATATATCCGCCAAGAGCACAATACATATTCAAAAGATTATAATATTGATCCTCAATATCGCCATAAATCTCTTTTAAAATGCTTGCCGCGTTGGAATTTGGGTTGGATCCTCCAACTCCCTCAAATTCACGTCCCATAAACTGTTCAATAACCCTTAAATCCCTTGCGTCAATATTTCCTCCACGACTCTCCGCAGCGATATTATCCGCATTCGTTATAAAATATAAAATTTTCTTAATATAATATCGTTTTTCCGCTTTCCCATTTGCCTCACCAAATTGATAACATAATTCAGCCAGTTTTCCTGTATCATCATCTATAACCGCCTGATTTATATCCGGTACATTGCCTGCCGTTACAATATCTCCCTGTGTCGTATCGGACGAATTAATTGGGAACCAAAACTCACTTATCCTGGTATTTGTGGCAACGCCGTCCCTATTTATCACCACATTCGATGTTTCGGCAATACGCGCGCCTGTCTCTTCATCGGTAAAACTTACTTCCGTATGTTCGAGAGAAATTGAAACAATACCCAGTTCATTTAATGTTCTTAACTCGTCACTTTCAGATATACCGTTATGATTAGAATCTATCCATACTAAAAGGTTCGCAAAAACAGAATCATTATTGTCAATGACCCCATCATTATTTTCATCGACATCGGCAAGCGCGTCAAATCCGGATACTGATTTTGAACCGTCACTTAAAATCACCTGATCGCCAAACAACTCGCCGCCATTATCAATTATCCCATTTCCATTACGATCATACGCAAGGAAACCATCATCTTTACCAATCCATGCTGTTTTTTCTGCAAAGCCATTATTATCTAAGTCAAAATTCACACCATTATTAATTGAGCGAAGTGTAATTCCTTCCTCACCAATATCTATTACAAGCGGGTCCCTTGGAGGCTGAGCCTTTCCAGCCTTATCATATTCATCAGTTTCTCCCTGAATTGCTTTTATGAGTTCTTCTATCTTTTCATAATCTTCTTCACCTAATGCCGCCATCAATTCATCAATAAGAGTATCGCCGCCGTATGCTTCCATAGCTAATTCAAACCGATCCATTGCCTCATTGATTTCTTCTGCATTTACTGTCTCTGGATCAAAAGCATATGCCAATACCTTCGCGCTTACTGTTGTTGCAAATATTTTACATTCCAACGATATCGCCGCTGATAGAGAATTATTTGTTGAAGGGCTACTGTTTATCTTATCATGAAAATTTCCCCATGCATTTGCAATCGTGACCATTGCCATTAATTTAACGATATCCAAATCAACACTAACTTCCGGAATATACCCCGGATTAGTCGAACTTGAAACATATCCTGGATTTACAATCTGATCAACCGCTTCCGATTTAGACGGCTGCTTAACCACTACTTCCGCCGGCACCATTACAGTGTTTGGTCTTGTATTCTTTAACGTTCTATTGAAGCGATATAATACTAATCCATTGCTTTCTACGGTATATGTAATTTCATATTCCACACTTTCTGTAACATCTGAATGTACTATCTCTAATGGTATTATGATTGTTCCACCCTCAATCTGTGAGCCGCCGATGGTAAATTTGCCAGGATCTGTATTCACATACTTATTTAGTTGTAATTCTCCCGCGCTCTTTTTAGGATCAACAGAATATGAATATGGCTTAACTTCCCAAATATATACGTCGTCTAAAATTTCCATATACAAATCTGCTTTCCCATACTTTCCTGTAGCCTCCCATTGTTCATTATAGTATGGAATTTTTTTCTCTTTTTGTATTTTTCCTATATTATGTGCAACAACGTCCGCCTGAACCTTATTATGAAAAAAATTCCAGGCTAATCCATCATGATAAATTGCCGTTCTCCAGTCACCTGCTTTTACCGGCGATACCATATCTGAATCTACTTCTTGCTTTTCTTCCACATAATCGTTATATTCAGACCAAAAGTCAAATTTAACGTCATTATTTTCAGCATATACTGTTGTTATCGGTATTTCAGTTATTAATATTACAACCGCCAATATTATAGCAATGAACTGTTTTACCGATAATTTCTGTTTCTTCTGTTTCATTAATTTTCCTCCTTAATTTCAACCCTGAGACCATATTTTTTCAAAATTTCCCAATTATTGTTTTTTCTCAGTTCCAACTCCATGTTTATTTTTTCCTGCCACTCGGGATCATTCGCCATTATCTGAAAAGCGTTCAATTTCTTATGCAGCCACTCTTCTCTCTTCATTTCATCCTTTCTGTATTGCTCCATTGTAAGCCTGCATAAGCCCGCATTTATACTATATAGTTCATCATCACTTTCTTCCTTGGATAATTTTAACAAAATCTCTTCATATTCCTTGAAGCGGTCTTTTCCAAAAACACGAATAGATAACAATC
>JAMPBI010000147.1 GCA_023666775.1 Alistipes sp.
TTATATCGGTGCGGATGAATTTACATTCAGCGTATATCCGGCAAGTACGCCGATTTATCTGGAACTTGCCAAAAACGGAAGAATGGCTGATCTGCTTGCGACAGGCGCAATTGTTAAGACCGCTTTCTGCGGACCTTGCTTTGGCGCGGGTGATACGCCTGCAAATAACGCATTCAGTATCCGTCATTCAACGAGGAATTTCCCGAACAGGGAAGGCTCAAAGCTGCAGAGCGGTCAGATCGCTTCGGTAGCGCTTATGGACGCGCGCTCTATTGCGGCTACGGCGGCGAATAAGGGATATCTGACAGCGGCTACGGATATTGATGTTGAATTTACAAATCCGAAGTATTTCTTTGATAAAACGATTTACGAGAACCGTGTGTTTGACAGTAAAGGCGTGGCGGATCCGTCCGTTGAGATTAAATTTGGCCCGAACATCAAGGACTGGCCTGCAATGGTAGCGCTTACGGAAAATCTTGTATTGAAGGTGGTTTCGGAGATCCACGATCCGGTAACGACAACGGACGAATTGATACCTTCCGGGGAAACTTCGTCCTACCGCTCCAATCCGATCGGTCTTGCGGAGTTCACTTTGTCAAGAAAGGATCCTGCGTATGTGGGAAGGGCAAAGGAAGTTCAGGCAGCGGAATACGCGAGACGGGAAGGTAACTGCATGGGAGAGGTTCTTCCGGAGTTAAGAACGGTAATGCATAAAATTAAAGAGACGTATCCAGAGGTATGCAAAGAAAATACCGGCGTGGGTAGCACGATTTTCGCTGTAAAGCCGGGCGACGGTTCCGCGAGGGAGCAGGCGGCTTCCTGCCAGAAGGTACTTGGCGGCTGGGCAAATATCGCTAACGAGTACGCGACGAAGAGGTATCGTTCCAATCTGATCAACTGGGGTATGCTGCCATTCCTCATTGAAGCGGGTGATCTGCCGTTTAAGAACGGCGACTATCTGTTCCTTCCGGGAATTAAGGCGGCTGTTGAGAATAAAGACGCAGTGATCAAGGCATATGTTGTCGGCGATACGTTAAAGGAGTTTGATCTGAGATTAGGCGATTTGACGGACGATGAGAGAACGATTATCCTCAAAGGCTGTCTTATCAATTATTACAGAGATTAAAGATGAAAATAAAGCCGTGTGGAGAAGAACCTCTTACACGGCTTTATTTTTAATGGTATGTAATGTTATTTTGTTATTTTTCTTTTCAGCTTAAATTCCGTAAATTCAATGATTGCCTGCGCGCAACGGTCCATTCCAATCCTTGCGCTGTTTAGTGTTATATCGTAATTGATAGGGTCGTTCCATTTTAAACCGGTGTAGTGACTGTAAAAATCGGAACGGTATTTATTGATTTTGAGAATTTTGCGTTCGGCTTCTTTCGGGGTAAGGCTTTGGCGTTCTACAATTGTGGCAATGCACACGTCAAGCGGCGCCTGAACATTCACGCTGACCGTATTGGAAAATGTCCGTAAGATATAGTCCGCCGCCCTGCCGATGATGATGCAGGATTCTTCCATCGCTTTCTCACGAATGATCTTCGCCTGGTAATTAAACAGGTTTTCATCGGATACAAAATCGGAATCTTCCGGCGGGATCAATCCGCCTTTATATACGCCTTTTTTAACATTGAAAATACTGGGCGTTATTTTCTCGTCCGATTGATGGAACAATTCTTCGCTGATACCGCTGTCATCGGACGCCATCTGCAAAATCTCACGGTCATAACAAGGTATATCTAAAATTTTTGCCAATTCTTTTCCGATCGTTTTTCCGCCGCTTCCGTAACCTCTTGCAATTGTGATAACAAAATTATCCATGCCGCTCACTCCTTTTGCAAATATTATAAGAATATTATAGCAGGTTTAAGCATAATTTTCTATAGTAGCATGTATGCAATGACGTATTCCTATGATAATTCCGGTGGAAATTGTATCGGCAAGCGTCATTACCGAAGAAAGGCGGGTTGTTTGCAGGAGCATACCGTCGAAGAGGCCGGAATAGTTTACAATGCCTGTGATATGGATATCTCCGATAGCGGGGAGGGTACGGTTTACGCCAAGACCCGGCACGAGGGGACCTTGACCCAGAGTATAATAGCCGACATGGTTCCGGGTACCTAAAGAAGCGTCAATCGCAACGATGAAAGGATTGTCAAAATTATCATAAATAGCGTCGATGGCGTGCTGGATATTTGACGCGTGTACAGGTTCCTGAAGCGTTCCATAGATAAAGACATTGTCTAAATTATATCTGCTTAATTTATGCCCGATGAGCGGACCAAGACTGTCGCCGGTAGAACGGTCGCTTCCTATACATAAAATGATCAGCTGGTTATCGCGTTTCATTTTGGCATTGATCAGAGACGAAAGATCCAGCCCCATTTTATAGGAAGAAATTTGATTTGCCGAATCATAGTATGTTATCATCTGATTTCTCCTTACTTAAATAGATTTGAGAATATTTAGTCCTCATTATTACCATATTTATGTAAAAAATTCTTTTTTAATGATTTTTTTAATCTACAAAATTCTGGAAGGAATATCATAAATTTCCAAAGGTATTGATAAAAAAAGAAAAAATATCCGGAAAAAGGAGTAAAAAAATAGTGATACTGTCGGAAAAATTTTTATTGTCTATGACACGCTATGATAAAATTTGCAGAATGAATGTGATAGCATGACATCAAAATGACAAGGAGGATCAGGTCATGATAGAAGTAGTGTATACTCCAAAAGATAACGGAAAAAGTAATGACGTCATCCGTCTGCCAAAAAACATTAAACAGGTAGGAGATATAAAGGACTCAAGAAAAATATACATAGAAGACTATGCTATCAATTTTATCGAGGAAGTTCATAAAGAAGAAAGCGAAACCGTCGTGGGCGTTTTAATGGGAATGGCGCAGAAATCCGGTTCGGACCGTTATGTTTTTATCAAAGGCGCCATTATGGTTCCGAACGTATTTGTCAGCGAGAGTCAGATTGCCGTTGCGGAAAATGACTGGTCTTATATTTATGAAATCGCGGGAAAATATTTTCCGTCCCAGGAAATCGTGGGCTGGTTTATATCGATCGACAGGGTCAACGCGTCCATTTTGCGGACGATGAAAAAGACACATGCGGATAATTTTGGCGGCGGTGAAAAAGTTCTTTTTGTATTTGACCGTCAGGAAAATTCAAGATATTTCTGCACTTATGAGAACAGCCAATTCGTGAGGCAGAACGGATATACGATCTATTATGAGAGAAATGAAGAAATGCAGGAATATATGGTAGATATGAGAAACGGGAAGCGGCTCGAGGTGGAAACGGAAGATGATGAGAAAGTTGTGGATTCAAAGCAGAGCTATCGTTCCATCATGGGTGATGAGGAGAAAAAGCCTGTGCCGTCGAAGAGCGGAAAACGTCAGGCGTTTGTAAATTATTGCGCGAATGTGGCAATGGTTGTTTTGATTTTGTTTATAGGAATGTATGTGGTAGATTCACGGAAGGGAAGCGAAACCAATGTAACTCCGGAAGATAAAAACTCTACGGTCACTCCGGTTATCAAGGTCGATGGAGACGTGTATCCGACAGAAAGCGCAACTTCTGCCAATCAGGAAACAGGTTCGGCTGACATACCGGAAACAACGGAGGATTTGGCGGCGCAGGAGACAACAACGGCCATGGAGCAGGAGACTACTTTCGAGACGGAGACTACAGGCAGTTATCTTACGGTAAATACCAATGTGGTGCCGGAAACAACAGCGGCGGAAAAAGTTTATAAGGAGCATACGATCGAAAAAGGAGAAAATCTCCTTTATATCAGTAAGCTATATTATGGGGATTCTTCTATGGTGAAGGAGATTATGAAATTGAATGATATAAAGGATATGGATAAAATATACGAGGGGCAGACAATAAAACTTCCTTGAATATTTTAGTATTCATGATAAAATAGAGAAAGAACTTTATTTTTTTATAAGGAACAGATGTGAATGAACAAGGAAGAAAACAGAAAGCCAAATAATGTAATACCGTATTTTAAAGATCATGCGGCGTCGATTAAAATCACGGCGTCAATAGTCGTTGTTATTGTGCTTATAATATGTATCATTAATGTATATAGCGCGAATGCGGCGTATACAAATTATGATATCCTGCATTCAACGACAAGGGAGGACGGGGACGACGCGTCTTATCTGAAGTATCAGGACGGTTACATACGGTACAGCACAGATGGAATTGCTTATTATAAAAATGACGGAAGTGTTATTTGGAATCATGCATATGAAATAAATAATCCCCAGGTGCGCATATGTGACGAATATATTGTAGTGGGCAACATTTCGGGACGGAATTTGTATTTGTACAATAAGAACGGCATCAAAGCGGAGATTGACGCGGCCATGACCGTGACGCAGGTTGATGTCGCGCAGCAGGGGGTAACGGCGGTTTCTTTGGAGGACGGCAACACGAATTATATTAATATGTATGATTCCTCGGGAACAAAACTTACCTATATCAGCACATCGCTTTCCGGAGACGGATATCCGTTGGATATGGCGCTTTCCAACGATGGAAATAAGCTGGCGGTGTCTTACGTTTCGGTCAATGGTGAAAATTTACAGACAAACGTAGCGTTCTATAATTTTTCCGACGTCGGTCAAAATTCGGTAGACCGTCTGGTTGGTGGATTTAATCATTATGAAACGTCTATAGTGGGAAAGATTGAGTTTGTAGATAATAATACGGTTGTTGCGTTTGCGGAAGACCGCGTAAGTTTTTATAATATTTCACAGTATCCGGAACTGGTACAGGAGGTTACGTTTGAAAATCAGCTCCAGAAAATAACGTATAACAGTGAATATGTGGGTGTTATATTTAATAATGCGGATTCTGTGGATAAGTACCGAATGGAAATATACAATATGAAGGGACAGAAGGTGTCGGAACTTCTGTTTAGTGAAGATTACAGGAATTTTGAGTTTAACAAACAAGATGTCATACTTTATAACGAAAAAACCTTTGCGTTAGTAAATATAAAAGGAAAGGTAAAATACAGAGAAACCTTTGATATGACCATAGAGAAGATACTCCCCCTTGACAGTAATCAGAGATTCTTAGTATTTAACTCAAAATATATTCAGGAAATCAGGTTAAACTAGTTATGGATCACAGAATGATCATAACGGGCTAGGAGGGTTTTATGAACACGTTGACAATAGTGGTGATCGCAATTATAGCGGTATTCGGTTTTATCGGTCATGCCAGGGGATTTATTAAAATGATACTTTCTGTACTGTCATTACTCCTCACTTTATATGTGGCGACATTGATCTCACCGCATATCAGTGCATGGCTTCAGCAGACAAATTTATACGATTCGGTATATGAGGGAACATATACATATGTAGACGAAGCGTTAAGGCAGAGCGCGGCGGGTGATATCCAATCGGCGATGAATGAATTACAGCTTCCTGAGAATATCCAGAAGTATGTACTTGCGGGAGAAAGCGTGCTTATGGATAAGGTCGGAATAGCGCAGGTGATCGCGGAAAAGCTGACGGCAATGGTTTTTGATGTGCTGGTATTTTTGGTTACATTCGCAGGTGCCATGATCATTATTAAGTTATTATTTGCGGCGGTTAATTTAATGTCTCATCTGCCGATCATTCATGGAGTAAATAAGATTGCCGGATTGGTAATCGGAATTTTGGAAGGTCTGGTAGTCGTGTGGGTATTCTTTATTGTTATCAGTCTGACAAATGGTTCGGAATTTGCTTACAACATGTATACCCAGATAAATGATAGTGCGTTTTTAACATTTCTTTATAATAAGAATATTGTAATGTCACTGTTATTTAAATAAATATCCGTTTATATAAAGACCTGTAAAAAGACAACTGTTTCGGTTTGCTTTTTGGGGTCTTTTTTTCATGTCTGTTCCGGGTTGATTTTTTGTAAAAATTTTGGGAAAATTTTGGGAAAATTTTGAAAAAAAGATGTTGACTTCCTAAAATGGAAGTGATATTATAAATAA
>JAMPBI010000148.1 GCA_023666775.1 Alistipes sp.
ATCGGTATCTTCTTCTTCATCAATAACTTCTTCGCCGTTTGCCTTATCCGGATTTACACGGACTTTGGAAACCGTGGCAACTTTAACTCCCTCGTCAAGGTTGATCAGCTTCACGCCGGAAGTGATCCTTCCCAGTTTGGAAATCTGGTTTACCTCAATGCGGATAATGATACCTTCCGTTGTGATCAGCATGATCTCTCTGGTATCGTCTACCGCTTTTACGCCGATCACGTTGCCGGAACGGTCGTTGATCTTATAACATTTAACGCCCTTACCGCCACGCCGCTGCGTTGAAAATTCGTCCATATCCGTTCTCTTTCCAAGACCGTTTTCCGATACGATAAGAAGCGCGTCGCCCTGGGTATTCAACTGCATTCCCACAACTTCGTCGCCGTCGTCGAGGTTCATGCCGATAACGCCCATTGCGCTTCTTCCCGTAGGTCTTACGTCGTTTTCATGGAAACGGATACACTGTCCGTATTTTGTGACAAGAATGATATCTTTCGTTTTATCCGTAAGTTTTACTTCGATCAGCTCATCGTCGTCGCGGAGCGTGATCGCCTGAATGCCTGTTTTACGGATATGAGCGTATTCCATAATACTCGTCTTTTTAACAATTCCGTTCTTTGTGGCAAAGAACAGCAGACTGTCGTCATTACACCCGTCCATACTGATAATGGCGGAAATTTTTTCTTCCGGCATTAACTGTAGGATATTAACGATCGCCGTTCCTCTGGCGGTTCTGCTGGATTCCGGTATTCTGTATGCCTTCAGCGGATATACGCGCCCTTTATTGGTAAAGAACATCATATTGCTATGCGTTGTCGTCATTAACAAATCTTCGATATAATCGTCGTCAATCGTCTGCATTCCTTTAATGCCTTTCCCTCCACGGTTCTGGCTCTTAAAGTTTTCCGGAGTCATTCTCTTGATATAACCTAAATGCGTCATGGCAATAACCGCGTCTTCATTCGGTATTAAATCTTCCATGGAGATTTCGTCTTCGTCATATCCGATGGAAGTTCTTCTCTCGTCGCCGTATTTATCGG
Source organism: Alistipes sp. (assembly GCA_023666775.1). Taxonomy (GTDB): domain Bacteria; phylum Bacillota; class Clostridia; order Lachnospirales; family Lachnospiraceae; genus MGBC120314. Next base: position 1,050 of record JAMPBI010000148.1, read on the forward strand.
TGGTAAGCTGCAATTCCGTCTTAATAACGCCCAAGAGTAATTTTTCGTCCGCGAGGATCGCTTTTAATTCCGTGATCTTAGCCATTAATTCCGCGTATTCTTTTTCCAGTTTCTCGCGCTCCAGACCGGTGAGGGCACGGAGTCTCATATCAACGATCGCCTGCGCCTGCGCGTCGGAAAGACCAAAACGTTCCATCAATCCTTCCTTGGCAACCGCGACGTTTTCCGAATTACGGATAATATTGATCACTTCATCAATGTTGTCAAGAGCGATCATCAGACCTTCTAAAATATGCGCTCTCTCTTCCGCTTTGTTCAGATCGAATTTCGTTCTCCTTGTCACAACGTCTTTCTGATGAAGCAGATAATACAGAAGCATATCTTTAAGATTTAATACTTTTGGCTCGTTATTCACCAGAGCGATCATAATGACGCCAAATGTATCCTGCATTTGCGTATGCTTATATAAATGATTTAAAACGATATTCGGATTTACGTCCCTTCGGAGTTCAATTACGATCCTCATTCCTTCTCTGTCGGATTCGTCACGAAGATCAGTTATTCCGTCAATTTTTTTATCACGGGCAAGCTCGGCGATCTTCTCAATCAGCTTTGCCTTGTTTACCATATAAGGAATTTCCGTTACGACAATACGGTTTTTTCCGTTCTGCATCGGCTCGATATTGGAAACGGCGCGAACGCGTATTTTACCGCGTCCTGTCCGGTAAGCCTCCTCAATCCCTCTTTTTCCGATGATGGTAGCCCCCGTAGGAAAATCCGGTCCTTTAACGATTTCGGTTAATTCTTCCATGGAAGTTTCTCTGTCTTCCTCCACCTGATTATCAATGATCTTGATAACGGCAGCGGAAACTTCACGGAGATTATGAGGAGGAATATTCGTCGCCATACCTACCGCGATACCGGAAGTACCGTTTACCAGTAAATTCGGATATCTTGACGGAAGCACAACCGGCTCTTTTTCCGTCTCGTCAAAGTTCGGTGTAAAATCTACGGTATCTTTATAAATATCCGCCGTCATTTCCATGGATATTTTGCTGAGCCTTGCCTCCGTATATCGCATTGCCGCAGCGCCGTCGCCGTCCACCGAACCGAAATTTCCGTGTCCGTCCACAAGAGGATACCGGGTCGCGAAATCCTGGGCGAGCTTTACCAGAGCCTCATAGATTGACGAATCTCCGTGAGGGTGATATTTACCCATCGTATCGCCGACGATACGCGCGCATTTTCTATGCGGTTTATCCGGTCCGTTATTTAATTCTATCATTGAATACAAAATCCTGCGCTGTACAGGCTTGAGCCCGTCCCTTACATCAGGAAGCGCGCGGGCGGCAATAACGCTCATCGCGTAATCAATATAAGAATCCTCCATGGTTCTTTTAAGGTCTACATCATGAACTTTATCAAAGATATGTTCGTCCATTCCATTACTCCTATCTCTGTCTTGTTTATATATCTAAGTTCTTTACATATTTGGCATTCGCTTCAATAAATTCACGTCTTGGCTCTACGTTATCACCCATCAGGGTTGTAAATGTAACGTCGATTTCCGATTCCGTTTCATCATCGATCATAACTCTTCTTAAAATCCTCTTGGCAGGATCCATCGTCGTTTCCCAGAGCTGATCCGCGTCCATCTCTCCAAGTCCTTTATAACGCTGGATCTTATTATTCTGGTCGCGACCCACTTCGGAAAGGATCGCGTTTAATTCGTCATCACTGTACGCATACCATACTTTTTTATTTTTTTCCAGCTTAAAAAGCGGCGGCTGGGCAAGATACACATGTCCCTGCTTGATAAGATCCGGCATAAAACGATAGAAAAACGTAAGCAGTAATGTGCTAATATGAGCGCCGTCCACATCGGCGTCCGTCATGATTATGATTTTGTGGTATCTTAATTTGCTGATATCAAAATCTTCATGGATCCCCGTTCCGAAAGCGGTGATCATTGCTTTGATTTCTTCATTGCCGAGTATTCGGTCAAGCCGTGCTTTTTCCACATTTAATATTTTACCGCGCAGAGGAAGGATTGCCTGTGTAAAACGGTTTCTTGCCGTCTTTGCCGAACCGCCCGCAGAATCGCCCTCTACGATATAAATCTCGCAGTTCTTGGGATTTTTGTCGGAACAATCCGCCAGTTTACCCGGAAGCGCCGTGGAATCCAGCGCCGTTTTTCTTCTTGTCAGATCCCTCGCTTTTCTTGCCGCTTCCCTCGCTCTCTGGGCGAGAACGGATTTTTCGCAGATGATCTTGGCAACGGCAGGATTTTGTTCAAGAAAATATGTGAGCTGTTCGCTTACAATACTGTCTACCGCTCCCCTTGCCTCGCTGTTTCCAAGTTTCTGTTTTGTCTGACCCTCAAACTGCGGGTCTTCGATTTTAATACTAACGATTGCCGTAAGTCCCTCGCGGATATCGTCGCCGGTAAGGTTCGGGTCGCTTTCTTTTAAAATCTTATACGATCTCGCGTAGTCGTTAAACGTCTTTGTGATGGCATTCTTAAAACCGGCAAGATGAGTACCGCCTTCCGGCGTATTGATATTATTAACAAAGCTGTATGTACTTTCCGTATAAGAATCGTTGTGCTGCAAAGCAACTTCCACATACACGTTATCTTTCTTTCCCTCACAATAAATGATGTTACCGTATAAAGGAGATTTACTCTTATTCAGATAAGCTACAAATTCCTTGATCCCGCCTTCATAATGAAATGTTTTTTCTTTCTTTTCTTCTCTGTCGTCACGGAGAACAATCTTGATCCCTTTTGTAAGAAAAGCCATTTCACGCAGTCTCGTCTTTAAAATATCGTAGTCGTAAACCGTTTCTTCAAACATTTCCCGGTCCGGCTGGAAAATTACTTCCGTACCCGTCTTATCCTCAGGACATTCGCCCACAACTTTTAAAGGAAAAACAACTTTTCCTCTTTCATACCTCTGTAAATGAACTTTTCCGTCACGGTAAACTTTCACCTCAAGCCATTCCGACAACGCGTTTACCACAGACGCGCCGACGCCGTGAAGTCCGCCGGAAACTTTATATCCTCCGCCGCCGAACTTACCTCCCGCATGAAGCACCGTAAAAACAACTTCTACCGCCGGAAGCCCTGTTTTGTGGTTAATATCCACGGGTATTCCACGCCCGTTATCAACAACCGTGATCGAATTATTTTCGTTAATCGTCACTTCAATCGTATCACAAAAACCTGCCAATGCTTCGTCTACCGCATTATCAACAATTTCATATACAAGATGGTGTAAACCCTTTGATGACGTACTTCCAATATACATTCCGGGTCTTTTCCTGACTGCTTCCAGACCCTCTAAGATCTGTATCTGATCTCCACCATATTCCGTACTCATGTTATTCCTCCCAAAAATCAATTAATTCTCTATTGAAACATGACCTTCCGTTACTTTGTAAATTTTATTTACCTCAAACCGGTTATTTACAAATTCATCCAGACCGGTACATGTTATGATTGTCTGAATGTCTTTTATACTGTTAAGTAAAAAATTTTGTCTATTACCGTCCAACTCCGACAAAACGTCGTCCAATAAAAGGATCGGACTGTCGTGTATGATCGATCTTACCAGTTCGATCTCCGATAATTTCAATGAAAGAGCCGCCGTTCTCTGCTGACCCTGCGAACCGAATTTTCTGACGTCGTTTCCGTTGATAAAGAAACTGATATCGTCTTTATGCGGCCCTATATTGGTTATTTTTGTTTTTAGATCTCTTTCCCTGCTTCTTACGAGTTCTTTTTCAAAATTTTCCCCGCGGATATCCGGTTCATATTTTATGAACAACCGTTCTTTATTACCGGATAGTTTATTATGTATTTCACCGATAATTTCATTGAGATCTTTAATAAACCTGTCTCTTCCGGCAATCAGCTTTTTTCCGTAATTCATAAGCTGCATATCCCATATATCCAATGTGTCGGCGGCGTCCTCCTTAAAGAAAAGATCTTTGAGGAGTTTATTGCGCTGCGCGAGAACCTTGTTATAATTACTTAAATCACTGAGATAAATTTTATCGATCTGGCTTAGTTCCATATCAATAAAACGTCTTCTTGCTGCCGGACCGTCTTTGATAATATTCAGATCTTCGGGGGAAAATACAACAATATTAACAATTCCAAAAAGTTCGGACGCTTTCTTTATCGGTATTCCGTTAATGGCTATGCCCTTCGATTTATTTTTTTTAAGATGCATATCAATACGATAAATCGTACCACTTTTTTCCACAATCGACTTAATATGGGATTCCTCTTTGTTGAAAGATATCATTTCCCTGTCTTTATTGCCTCGGTGTGATTTCGTTGTGGCAGAAACATAAATCGCTTCTAAAATATTGGTCTTCCCTTGGGCATTATCACCGTAAATAATATTCGTCCCACTGTCAAAATTAATATTAAGAATATTATAATTTCTGAAATCCTGTAAATTAATGGAATTAATCTTCAATTTTGATTTCCACTCCATGAAAGGTAACGGTATCTCCTCCGTACAGTTTTTTTCCTCTCTGTACCTCCACGTTACCGTTTACTTTAACCTGACCCTCAACAATAACATCTTTTGCTTCCACACCTGATTCCACTAACCCTGCCGCTTTAAGCGCCTGTCCGAGTTTTATGTATTCGCCCCTAAGCCGGATCACTTCCATCGCAAACACCTCTGTCCTTTATCCCTGCGTAAAATTAACAGGTAAGATTAAATAAATATATTTCTCTTCATTGTCGCGGATAAAGCACGGCGCCTTGGAATTTACAAGATATATATTAACTTCCTCGTCGTCAATGACACGCAGCGCGTCCATTAAAAACTTCGGATTAAAGCCGATCAAAATATCTTTCCCTTCTTTGGTAATATCAATCTCTTCGTTCATGGAACCAAGAGGCGACGTTACTTTTAATTCTACGATACCGTCCGTAATATTGATG
>JAMPBI010000149.1 GCA_023666775.1 Alistipes sp.
TTCATATTTGCCGATATCGTACTGTTTCAGATACTGCGTTTCTTCCTTTGACATATCCGTTCTCCGTTTCCTGAAATGTTAATAGTATTTTAACATATCTTCTCCGGGCTATACAACAAGATTTCCTTTTTTCTCCGCAATACCGACGGTGATTTCGCTTCCGGCGTTAAACTCAAGGGCGTCCTGTTCCATTCCGTCGGAAAAGATAACGCCGTTCGCGGACATTTTGGAAAGAATACAAAAGGTGTCCGTTTTTGCTAAGCTGCCGAAGACGATGTCCGCCTGCGTGGAGCGGCTTGGATAAGGTTCCCTTACCACGAAGGTAAGGCGGTCGCAGGACCAGCTCATAGGCTGGAAGGCTATGCGGCGGTCATTGACGCCGAACGCCTCGGCGATCCTTTGCGCTTCGGATAGAATGGATTTATACCAGCCTGTCGCGCCAAGACCGGTTGAAATGATTATGCCGCTTGAGGACTGGGTTTCCCTTCTGTCGTTCCAGAAAATATCGTACTGCGCCGAGGTATGGGTTTTCTGACCGATGAACAAGTCGTTTACGGCAAGCATTTCCTGACCGTCTTTTGTGCGAGCTTTTGCCATCGTCACTTCTTTTGCGTTGTATTTTCCGGCAAGGACGGCGGGAAGTATTTTTGCCAGATCGCGGGGTTCAAAAGGAAGTAAAACGCCGTCCCACCTTTTAACGTCGGGATTAACGCCAATGAGCGGGTGTCCGTCCAGATATTTCATTACGTTCGCGACCATGCCGTCCTGCCCGACGGTTATGACGATATCGTCCCTGCCGATGATCAGGTTGGGAAGAAATGTCCGGTCAACTTCATGGATCCTCGCGTACTTTTCCGCTATGGACTTAACAACGGCGACCGCTTGCGTGTAATTGCGGTCTTCCAGAACGTAATCCGAAAAATCCGCGCCTAAATGCTCGATATAAAATTTAGCCTGTTCCAGCGTGTTGTATTTTTGAACCAGTTCGCTGAGCCGTGTTTTTCTGGTAACGATGATGATTTTGTTCATTCCCCGTGTGACGGAGGTTTTAGTTGACGGTCTTTTTTCCATGCCTGCTCCGATCCGCGCGTTTTGGCGCATTATGATTTCAATCGTTTCAATGTTTTGTGGTTAATTACCTGCCAGTGTTTCCAGTAAATCCGGAGAAACGTTGAGAACACCGATTTTATCGGCTTTATCGCCGATCTCGACAAATGCTTTCGCGATCAATGACCGGCTGTCCATTCCGCTGACCGCGAGGGCTTTGATGATCTCCGCGTCCACGCCGGTAAAAGTGCGCAGCAGAACTTCGGAGTCGTATGCCTTGGCGTCGGATTTCTTTCTCTCGTTTTCCGTCTGCAGATCCACGAGTTTTTGTTTTTCTTCCTCGATGGAAATGTCGTTCGCGACCCTCCCGGCGTCGAGTTCCGCCTGTTTTTCCTGCATCATGCGTTTTGTTTCCATCTCTTTTTCCTGTTTTTTTTTTCCTTTTCCGCGATCTTGATTTCGGTATTCAGTTCGTTTTCTTTGATTATGCGTTCCTGTTCGATCGCGGAGTTGCGGCGTTTGTAAACGGCGTCGTCCTGCTGTTTCAGGATTTCTTCCCGTGTCGCCGCCTCCAAAGCCCTTCTGGTGTCCGGCTGGGGCAGGATTGCGAGAACGGATACGGCGATCATCTGTAAGCCCAGTTCCTGCACGGTTTCGTCTTTTTTCAATGATGTTTTCAGAAATTCCGCGAGTTCGTCCGCGGATTTGATGATTTCTTTAATATTCTTGGCGCTGATGTATTTTGCCGTATAAGTTTTGATCAGGTTTATCATTCGTTTTGACATTTTCTGCGCGGCAACCGCCCTCGTTAGATCGTCTTCTTTTCTGTTGTTTTTGTAAGAGAAATCCACCATTTTCGCTGCTTTCTGGTAATCCGTTATGGTGTAGGAAATGTCTCCCTGAACGGTTATCTTTTGAAAGTCGGACGTGATAATGTCGTCATAGGCGAAAGGCGTGTCAAACGCCGTTGCCGGAAATACCATCAGGCTGGTGGTCATCGTGTTGTAGAAAAAGGCGAGTCCCGGTCCCTGCTGGACGATCTTCCCCTTTTTGATCTTCATTACATATTCGGTTTGTTCAAATTTTTTGTACCTTATAGCCATAACTGCCTCCGTTCTAAGACATGCGTCTTGATAAAAAATGTTATTATCAAAATGATAATAATAACTTGTTACATTTATGATATAATCAATTTAATAATATGTCAAGCGCTTTTTTGAAAATTTTTTTGTGCAATCTGCCAACACGGATTTCATTGCAGGGCTTTTGACACCCGAATCGGGAATTTCAGGGTGAATAATCTGTATTTTCTTTAAAATAATCAATATATTTGTATCAAATACATATATTTTGCTCTATTCTTAGTGATAGGAATAAAGGAGTGAAGAGCGGTTATGGAAGAGCAGGATATTAAATTGTCAGAAAAGGACAGGAAATTTCGTGATTTTGCGTTAAACGGGAATATGTGGAGTGTTTTGTTTAAGGTTTGTACGCCTCTTGCCGTTTTCCAGATGGTAAATCACCTGTTTACCATTCTGGATACGATGATGGCGTCCCATATCAGCGCGGAGGCGGTTTCCACGGTGGCGTACTTATCCCAGCTCCAGTTGATGATCTCCGCTATCGGTACGGGGCTTGCGGCGGGAAGCTGTATAAAGATCAGCGAGGCATACGGAGCGGGGGATTTTGCTCTGGTCAAACAAAGGATCAGTTCTTTGATCACGATCTGTTTCGGCATGGGGCTTGTGGTGACGGCATGTCTTCCTTTCGCGCCGTTATTCCTGCGGGTGACGGGAACGCCGGAGGCTTTTATTTCCATCGGCTCGCGGTATTTCGTGATCTCGCTTCTCGCCACGGTGTTTAGCTTTTTTAATAATGTTTACATTGCCATTGAACGTTCCCGCGGCAAATCCCGGCGGATCATGTTTCTGAATATGGGAATTATGATTTTGAAACTTTCCCTGACGGCGGTGTTCGTGTACGGCATGAAGAGCAGCGACATTACGATGATTGCGGTGGCGACGCTTGTTTCACAGTTTGTGCTGTTTTTGATCGCGGTGGCAAATCTTTCAAGAAAGCAGGAAGTGTTTGGATTCGCGTTTTCTTATATTACCATGAAAAAAGATGTGGTAAATCCCATGATCAATCTGTCCGTTCCGGTTATCGTGGAGAAGATCGCGTTTGCCATGGGAAAGACCGTGGTCAATTCCATGAGCAAAAATTATGGCGAGCTGACGGTCGGGGCGCTGGGGATTTCCAATAATGTTGACGGCATTGTGTCGAACGCGCAGAACGGATTTCAGGACGGCGGCGCCGCGATCATCAGCCAGAACCTTGGAGGGGGACGGCGTGACCGTGCGCTCGACGCGTTCCGCAAACTCCTGGTGATCAATGTGATCATCGGTATCGTGGGCTGGGTTCTGATCAATGTGTTTATTGAGCCGATAACCTACCTTTTCGCGAACAGTACGCAAGGGTTTAACGAAGGCTTTCAGCAGACGATCATTCATGTCCTGCGCTATGACTCGTTCGGAAGCTGTATGCCGCTGGGGATAAATTGTGCCGTTATGGCGCTGTTATTCGGGTTTGGCAAAACGAAACTCACGCTTCTCATTAATTTCTGCCGCGTTTTTGTCTTCCGGATCCCCGTTCTGTGGGCGCTGCAGAATTTTACCGATCTGGGAAGCGAGAGCGTGGGGATCGTTATGGCGGTGAGCAATATCTGCGTGGCGGTTATGTCTTCCATTATAGCGTGGATCGTGATACGGAAAATGAAGAAGGAAGAGGCAACTGTCGGCGACAAAGGCGAATAATAAGGAAAAGTTTGAAAAGCTCATGTAAAGGAAGGTGCTTTTATGGAAATCAGAAACGAGAATATTGACGGAGGAAAATCTTTCGATTGGGGAAGGACTTCCAAAGAGTACGCAAAATACAGGGACATTTATCCGGAAGAATTTTATCGGAAAATCATAAGCAGGAATTTGTGCGTGAAAGGACAGCGTGTTCTGGACGTGGGTACGGGAACGGGCGTATTGCCGAGAAATCTGTATCCGTATGGCGCTTCTTTTGTGGGAACGGATATTTCCGACGGGCAGATCGCGGAGGCGGAAAGGCTTTCTAAGGAACAGGATATGGATATTACATATGTTGTGTGCGCGGCGGAGAATCTTGATTTTGCGGATAATACGTTTGATGTGGTTACCGCCTGCCAGTGTTTCTGGTATTTTGACCATGAAAAAACGTCTCCGTCGTTTGCCCGTATGTTAAAACCCGGCGGAAAACTGCTCGTGGGGTATATGGCGTGGCTGCCCTTTGAAGATGAGATCGCGGGGGCAAGCGAAGATCTGGTTTTGAAATACAGTCCGAAATGGAGCGGGGCGGGAGAGACAAAGAAACCGATTTTTATTCCCGAATGTGTAAACGATTATTTCGAGCCGGTATACCATGAGGAATTTGATCTGAAAGTACCGTTTACGAAGGAAACATGGCATGGCAGAATGAAGGCGTGCAGGGGCGTCGGCGCGTCTTTATCGGAAGAAGAGCTGGGACGGTGGGAGAGGGAACACAGGGCGCTTCTTGACAGGATCGCGCCCGAAGAATTTTCGGTGCTGCATTATGCGGCGTTTTCCGAACTGCGGGTGAGGAAATAAGCGTTTACTCCGCGGTATAAACCGTATACCCCCGTTCACGCAGGGCGCAGACCGCCTCATTCATAGCCTCTTCCCGGTAAAATTCGATCAGCAGGGCGCCGCGGGTAAATTCGCGGTAGTGGACGATGCCGATATTTTTAATGCTGATATGTTTAAAAGCAAGGATACTCGCGACCATGGCGATAGAACCCTCCTCGTCCGTCAGATCGCAGTAAAAACTGTAGATCGGCTGGATCGGTCCTTTTGCGCCCTTTTTCCGGTCAATGATGGAGTCGCGGTATTCTCTGGAACGGTCAAAGGACCGGTAAATATTTTCTTTCTTTTTCTCTTCGATATCATTTTTAAATGAAGTCAGAGAGTCAATATATTTCTGTAGTAATTCAATGATCGCCTCCGGATTGGTGGCGCAGATCTGCTCCCACATTTCCGGTGAGGAGGAAGCAATCCTTGTAATATCCTTAAATCCGCCTGCCGCCATCATTTTCATGATCTGGTCGTCGCTGTCGTTATCCTGTACAAGGTTGACGAGGCTGGAAGCGATGATATGAGGCAAATGGCTGATCCCGGCAACGGAAAAATCGTGCTTTTTGTAGTCAAGGACTACGGGAACGGCGCCCATATCGCGGACCATTTCCACATATTCACGAACCTTCTCGGGATTGGACCGGGAGGTCGGCGTAACGGCATAAAACGCGTTTTCAAGCAGCAGGGCGGAAGAATTGGCATAGCCTGTTTTCTCGGAACCCGCCATTGGGTGGCCTCCGATGAAGTTTGCCTCCATATCAAGTTCTTCCACCGCTTTGTGGATATAACCTTTCACGCTGCCCACATCGGTAACGACGCAGGTATCGCGAATAAAAGGCTTGATCTTTTCAAGATACATGGCGATATATTCCACCGGCGTACATAAGAAAATGTAATCCAATGCGCCGAAAGACTCATCAATCGAAGCGGCGATTTCATCAAGCATTCCTTCTTCTTTCGCTTGCAGAAGAGGAGCCTGGCTTCTGCTGAATGCGGTAATGTGATAGTCCGGGTGTTTCGCCTTCAGCGCGCGTATGATGGAACCTCCGATCAGTCCCAGACCGACAAAACCTATTTTTTTTGCAGACATGATGTTACCTCCGAATTTTCTGTTAAAATCAACAGGTTTATTTTACTATGAAGGTCAAAAAGTGTCAATTCTTTCCGCGATTTTACCGAAGTGACGGACAACCCCAGCGTTTTGTGTTATAATGTTTTGTAACGGAAAATATTTTGTGATTTTAGCGGAAGGAAATATGGAAAAGAAAATGGGTAATACATGGG
>JAMPBI010000014.1 GCA_023666775.1 Alistipes sp.
AAATGGTACAACGACTATTGTTTTAATAACGAGATCATTCTCGAGGCATGCAACCGCACCATCAAGGCGATCCATTCCCCGAGTTTTGAGTACGCGGATACGATCCTGACCGGCTGGAAAAAGAAAAACGTCCGTAAACTCGCGGATATTTCCACTCTGGACGAGACGACTCCACCAAAGCCGATGAAGATTTTTAACAGCGCCTCTTCCTCTGCTGCCAAGAAAAATAAATTCAATGATTTTCCGCAGCGCACATATGATTTCGATCTGTTGGAAAAGCGTCTGATGGAGGATTTAAACTAAATGGGACTGACCAATTCACAATATGACGCTATCATGCGGGAATACAGCGAAAAGCAGGCGGCAAACAGACAGCTTCTGCTTTCCAGACGGGAAGAGATCACGGAACGTATTCCCGAAATCGACCGGATCGACCGGGAGATTGCGGAACTTTCCATGGAATTTGCCCTTTCGGCGCTGGAAGGCGATGAAAAGCACCCGCCGATCTCGGAACTTAACGGCTCCATTTCCCGGCTTTCCCTGCGCAAAAAGGAACTGTTATCCGCCGCGGGCTATCCCGCCGGTTATTTGGAGCCGGTATACTGCTGCCCGGACTGTAAAGATACGGGTTACATTGATAACGAAAAATGCCGCTGCTTTAACAAAGCGGTCACGCAGCTTCTCTACGCGCGTTCCAACGCCAAGAATATCCGCAGGGAGGAAAATTTCCACACATTTTCACTGGACAAATACTCCCGCGATTTTAAGGACGCCAAAACGGGCAAGTCTTCCTACGACCAGATGAAGGACATTCTGAAAGTCTCCCGCGGTTTTGTGGAGAACTTTGACGCCGGCGACGCCGTTAAGAACCTTCTTTTTTACGGGGACACGGGGCTTGGCAAAACCTTTTTGGCAAACTGTATCGCCAACGAGCTGACGAAAAGCTGCCACAGCGTGATCTGCCTGTCGGCGATCGAATTATTTGATATCTGCTCCAGAAACGAATTTGACAAAGATCCGGACACGGACGAGCCTGTACGGGAAATTACCGACTGCGACCTTCTGATCATAGACGACTTAGGAACGGAGCTTACAAACAGCTTTGTCACTTCCCGTCTGTTTTACTATATCAACGACAGGATACTGAAGGATAAGTCCACGGTCATTTCCACCAATCTCACGCCGGACAAACTGATGGAACGATATTCGGACCGAATATTATCTCGGATCATCCATTCCTACAAAATGTTAAAGTTTTTCGGAAACAATATCCGGCTTGACGCTTTTTTGTAGAAAACAGAAGGAAACTTGTTGACGAATGGATTTTTGAGTTATATTATATTCAGCGTAATGCGAAACTATTACAAACATGGAGGATTATGAAATGCCACGTAATGATGTTATGTTGGACACAAACCCGGTCGGTACGCTCGGTATCATACCGTTAAAGAGCTGTACGGCGCTCGGAGAAAAAGTGAACAATTATCTGGTTGAATGGAGAAAGGAACGCCACAACGAACATGTGGGCACCTTGGATTTCGCGGGATACCGCAGGGATTCTTACATTCTTAACGCCAATACGCCGCGATTCGGTTCCGGCGAAGCCAAATGCGTATTAAGCGAATCGATCCGCGGTTACGACTTATTTCTGATGGTTGATGTGTGCAACTACAGTCTTGAATACAGCCTTTGCGGTTTCAAGAACAGAATGTCCCCGGACGACCACTATCAGGATTTAAAGCGTGTTATCGCCGCCGCCGGAGGCAAGGCGCGAAGGATCACCGTGATCATGCCTTTCCTTTATGAGAGCAGGCAGCACAAACGAAGCGGCAGGGAGTCTCTTGACTGCGCCATCATGCTTCAGGAACTCACCAATATGGGAGTTGAAAACATCATTACGTTTGACGCCCACGACCCGAGGGTGCAGAACGCGATCCCGCTCAAGGGTTTTGAGACGGTACAGGCGAACTACCAGTTTATCAAATATTTACTGTTAAATGTACACGACATCGACATTGATAAGGACCACCTGATGGTCATCAGCCCGGACGAAGGCGCTACCAGCCGCGCGATTTATCTTGCCAGCGTGCTTGGCGTCGATATGGGTATGTTCTATAAGAGACGCGACTATTCCAAGATCATCGACGGACGGAACCCGATCGTCGCCCATGAGTTTCTGGGTATGGACGTGGACGGCAAGGACGTTATCATCATCGACGATATGATTTCTTCCGGCGACAGCATTCTGGACGTCGCGAAGGAGTTAAAGAGACGGAAGGCAAAACGCGTATTCGCCGCCTGTACGTTCGGTCTTTTTACGAACGGCCTCAAGAAATTCGACGAGGCTTACGAAAACGGCATTATCGATAAGATCCTGACGACCAACCTGATCTACCAGTCGCCGGAATTACTGTCAAAGCCGTACTATATTGACGTTGATATGAGTAAATACATCGCATTGCTCATCGACTCGTTAAACCATGACAGCTCCATCAGCGAGATCCTTGATCCGGTTGAGAGGATCCACACAAGAGTTGCCAAATATACCGCCGACAGAAAAAATTAGAGTGTCAAAAGCCCTGCAATGAAGTTCGTGTCAGCAGATTGCACAAAAGAAATCCGCGCGCACTCCATTGCACAGGGCATTTCGATAAGCCTCAAGGCAAACATCGTGTTCAGCAGAGGCTTCCACGATGTTAGAGTCTCATCTCCATTGTGCAAAAGTCGTTTGCTCAGATTTCTTTTGTGCAATCTGCCAAGCGAAGTTTATAAGCAGGGCTCTTGACACCCGAAACCTATCCATTTAAAATGAGCCGTATCACGGATAACCATCTGTCCCACGGCAGGGCGGTTATCCGTGATACGGCTTTCCTTGTTGATTTTACGTTGTTTTATGCGAAACCAGACGGTTTGTCGCCCAGCCCAGCACGAGGGACGCCGATATGGTCAGCAGCATATTCATAGGGATACTCATGCTCCCTCCGAACATATGGGTAAACATCTGCCCCACAAATCCTCCCCAGAGATAGATTTCATACGACCACGCTCCCATGACGTTGAACGCCCCACGGATCCTGCCTCCTTTTTTCAGCGCGAACGCCAGACAGCATAAGATATACGGCAGAAAGACAAGACAGCCGAATAAGAAGCCCCGCAGCAGAAAACTAATCAAAAGCCCGGTCAGGGCGCAATACATTATTCTTAAATCAAGATTTAATCTATTACCATATACCATATATACCATACCGAGAACATACATCGCCACCGGCATGATGACCGCCGCCAGTCCCTCGATCCCGTTATACGCGCCATACCCCATAAGACCCGCGAGCGCAAGATAACATACGAGGGCATATTTTATTTTTTCCTTTGTCAGAAATCCCAGACGGTAGAATACATACCCCATTATATAGCAGAATACTTCCACCCGTATCGTCCAGATCGGACCGTTGACCGACGTTCCGTATATATTTTCCGTGAATACGCCCGGAAGGTCGTGTCTTGTGATAAACAGCAGGTTTTCCAGATAGCGGTATGTATTGATATCCGTAAAATACCGCGCGGGACTAAGCGTCGTCACAAAAGGCGCCGCCACGAACACGATCAGAAGCGTTACCGCCGCAAAAGGAGGGTAGATCCGCGCCACCCGCCGTTTCAAGTAGCGCCCGGCGTTTCCGTTTCGCAGAAGGCTGGCGCTTACCAGGAGACCGCTGTAAAAAAAGAACACGTTGACGGCGAGACTGCCAAAATCCCCCGTTCCGCCCGTAAGCCGGTTCAGCCAGTCCGTTTTCTCATAGCCCGCCGCGAACCCGTAAGCATGGCTGACGATCACCAAAAGCGCCGCAAAAAATTTCACCGCGTTCAGATTATTCTCTTTTGTTTTTACCGCTTCCGACAAATAATACCTATCCATTTCCCGTTTTCCCTATCTTATCTTTAATATATGATATACCGTTTCCATATTCATGTGATTGCGGATCATATCCGCGAGGATATCAAACTGCTTTTCCCGGTATGCTCCGTAGTCCCCGCGCCGATTTCCGAGTGTTATCCCCTTTTTCTGCGCCAGTTTTTCTAAAAGGGCGTCCGTAAACTCCCCGTTTTCAAAGATACCGTGAAAATATGTCCCGAAAACATTTTCCCGGATACAGCCGTCATACGTTCCGTCATCTTTTATTATAAACGGTTTGGCTCCTTTGCCATAGGAACATTCTCCCATATGGATCTCATATCCGCAAATTTCCCCGCTTCCGTCAAAAATCCTGCCCCGTGATTGCGTTGTGTGTTTTTTTTCGGAAAATGTCGTCTCGACGGGAAGCAGACCGCACCCTTCCATATAAGAGGCTCCTTCCACCTGAAGCGGGTCCCGTATCGTCATGCCAAGCATTTGAAAGCCGCCGCAGATCCCCATAATAACCGTTCCCTTTTCCCGGATTTTCAGCAAAACGTCTTCCATCGCGTTTTCACGAAACCATGTTAAATCCGCCGCGGTATTTTTACTGCCCGGCAGGATCACCAGGTCGAAATCCCCCCGCGCAAGCTGCCTCGCGTTTTCAATATAAGTAAGTTCCACATCTTCGCACGCCTCAAGCGGCGCAAAATCCGTATA
This sequence comes from Alistipes sp., assembly GCA_023666775.1. Classification (GTDB taxonomy): domain Bacteria; phylum Bacillota; class Clostridia; order Lachnospirales; family Lachnospiraceae; genus MGBC120314. The sequence continues at coordinate 4,610 of JAMPBI010000014.1, forward strand.
ATTGGATAACCGCGGAAAACGGATAACGCCGACTTTGATCTCTCCGCCCCGGGTGCCGGAAAAACGGCTGCTGAAACTGTCCTCCTCCTCAATGTCCACACGGGTGTACGGAAGCACGCCCAGAACGCTGATCCGGCATTTTTCTTCCAGCATGGCGACTCCCGGCGTCAGGATACTCTCGTCACCGCGGAATTTATTGATGACCAGTCCTTTTACCCGCGCTCTTTCTTCCTCGGAAAGAAGCGCCACCGTTCCGTAAAGCTGGGCGAAAACGCCGCCGCAGTCGATATCTCCCACCAGAAGTACCGGCGCGTCGATCATCTTCGCAAGTCCCATATTTACGATGTCTTCCGATTTCAGATTGATCTCCGCCGGACTTCCAGCGCCTTCCACCACGATGATGTCATAACGGTTATCCAGTTTTTGGTAGGCTTCCATGATCTGCGGCACAAGGCTCTTCTTAAACGCGAAATATTCCCTCGCCGTCATATTTCCTATGGAACTGCCGTTCACGATCACCTGGGAGCCCATATCCGTAGTCGGTTTCAATAAAACAGGGTTCATAAAAACCTCGGGTTTTATGCCGCATGCCTGCGCCTGCACCGCCTGCGCCCTGCCAATTTCCATGCCGTCTTCCGTTATATAGGAATTTAAAGCCATATTCTGTGATTTAAAGGGTGCCGTTTTATATCCGTCCTGCGCGAACACCCGGCAGAGTCCTGCCGTGATAAGGCTTTTCCCCGCGCCGGACATGGTTCCCTGTATCATAATAACCTTAGCCATTGACAATCTCCTTGAAACACTTTATAAGACGCATATTATCCGAATGACTTTTTACCGCGATCCGGTAATACCCGGACGGCACGCCGTAATAGTCGTCACAGCCGCGTATTAAAATCCCCTTTGCGAGCATACGCTCTTTCAGATCGGGAATACCCTTAAAAAACAGATAATTTGCCTCGCCGTATATTATATTAAATCCTAATTTAACCATGTTTTCTTTCAGGAAATTCCGCTCTTTTTGGAGATACTGCCGCGTCTTCTCCATATAGTCTCCATTCATCAATGCCGCCTCTCCCGCCGTCTGCGCCGCCGCCGAAACATTCCAGCAGGGGGAGACGTTCCTCATTTTTTCCAAAACCGTTTCGTCGGCGCAAATGCCGTACCCCAGCCGCAATCCTGCCATAGAGTAATTTTTGGTAAAGGATTTCAGGATAAATAACCCCCGGTATCGGTGGACTGCCTGCGCGAAACTTTCCTGTAAGGTAAATTCAACGAAACATTCATCGAGTACCACCAGCGTCTTGTTTTCCCCGCAAATACAGCATATTTCATCTATTAAATCATGTTTTAATGTTATGCCGCAGGGGTTGGACGGGCTTGCGAGAAATAACATGTCATACGGTTTGGTCAGTTCTTTAAGAAATTCTTTTTCTTCTCCGCCGCAAAATCCAAAGCCGTTTTTTTCTTTGAGAACAAAATGTTCCACATTGCATTCCACAGCCGCAAGGGCGCTCTCGTATTCCCCGAAAGCAGGAGCAAGGATCAACGCCTTCCGTGGTTTTACCGACAAAACGAGCTGATAGATCAGTTCCGTCGCGCCGTTACCGCAGATCACCGTTTCAACAGGAACCTGCTCTTTTTGCGCCAACGCCTCCCGCAGTCTTTCCGAACGGCAGTCCGGGTACGTTTCATAACGTTCTATCTGGCTGACCAGCGCCTCTTTTACATTTTCAGGCATACCAAGCGGATTTAGGTTTACCGAAAAATCCAGTTCCACATGGTGCCTGTAAATATCTCCTCCGTGACAATCCTTCATCGTTCCTCCCGTCAAACCAAAAAATATCCCGCCGCCGTTTTTGCCGCCATAAATACCGCAAACGCCAATATTGCCGTAGTTATCATCAGTTTGTTGGCGGTTTTAATATCCTCGGTATTGATCTGCCGGATATCGTCCCCGATATACGGTTTCTCATACCACACCCCGAAATACCATGCTCCGCCCCCCAGTCTGACGTCAAGCGCGCCGGCGCACACGGATTCCGTCTGCGCCGAATTAGGGCTTTTATGACGGTAACGGTCCCGCCAAAAGATCCGCAGGGCGTTTTTATGATCCAGCCTTAAAAGAAAAGCGGATATCAGCATAAAAACCGCCGACAGGCGCGCCGGGATATAATTTACCACATCATCAATCCTTGCGGCGGCTCTTCCAAAATAAAGATATTTTTCGCTGCGGTATCCTACCATGGAATCCATGGTATTTACCGCCTTATACGCCATCGCAAGTCCTCCCCCTCCCACGATCATATAAAACAGCGGAGCGATCACGCCGTCCGATGTGTTCTCCGCCACCGTCTCCACCGCGCCGCGGATAATCCCTTCTTTATCCAGCTTTTCGGTATCCCTTCCCACGATCATGGAAACGTCATGCCTTGCCTGCTCCACATCACCCGCCCTTAGGCTGTGATATACCTTCATGCTTTCTTTCCGAAGACTTGTCGCGGCAAGCATTTGCCAACATATAAAACTTTCCGCTAAAATCCCCGCCGTCCGGTTATATCGGTAACAGAGCGCAAGAAATATAATCGAAAGCACACCGTAAAGAACGATCATAACCGCCGCCATGAAAATTCCTTTTCTGAACTGCGTTCCCGGTTCGTCCTTTTCTTTGCGAAGAACTTTTTCCAAAAGAGTGATCGTCCTTCCCATAAGTCGGACCAAATGGGGAAAACAGTAGGGATCGCCGAATATTAAATCTAAAATTAACCCTATAAAAACCGCTATGATTGAGCCGTAAAACATCTTACTCCTTAATGACCTGATGGACGCCGCAGATTATCCGCGTCACCCTGCGGGCGTTCTGCGCGATCCGGCACATGATCCTTCCATATAATTCCCTGTATTCCCTCTCGCCCGCGTCCAGCGGAATAATACCGCAGCCGATCTCGTCGCCGATGAGGATTTTTTCTTCTCCGCCAAGCAGCTTTTCCAGAAAACGCTCCTGTCCCTCTTCGGTTTTCAGTTCCTCCAGATGATTTTTGACGAACAAATGCAGGTGATCGACCACCGAAGCCTTGGCAAGCTCATTTTCGCTGCAATCCGCTCCGTCAGCCGTTTTGCAGTTGATTAAATCGCGTTTTAATATTATATTTTCTAACTTATTCTGCCCTGCGGCGCCGATATATAACTCCATTTTTCTACCGTCTTTCTATTTCATGATAACCGCCAGATATTCTCCCGCGACCGCCGCGGCAAAAACCACAAGTTCGCATATCTGAATATAAAAACCTGCCAGATCTCCCGTCATTCCGCCGAAATCCCGGTAGACCATACGGACAAACCAGAATGTAAGAAGAATGCCCACGCACAGGACCATGATTCCTGCCGGCAGATTCAGTATACAGACCGTAAGGGCGCACAGCACGATATAAACAGACAAAACGGACGACACGGCGCCTTTTTGCTGGGACGACGTAAAGGCGTACAACGTTCCGTCGCGGTTGGCACTTTTGAGCGTAATGGCAAGAAAGCAGGAAAGCGCTCGGGAAAGCACGAACCCGGTACCGCAGAACAGTATTCCCCAGGTGGTTCCGATCTGCGCCAGTAAACCGGCTCCCAATATCATATAGGTACACCCCCAGATTATCGCGAAAGCTCCCACATGAGGGTCCTTTAATATCTCAAGCCGCTTCTCCTTTGTCCGGTAGGAAGACAGCGCGTCCACCACGTCGCAGAAACCGTCCATATGTATCCCGCCTGTCACCAGAAGCGGTAAAGCTATGGAAATTCCGCCGTTCAGCACATTATTAAATCCTAATTTAACATTTAAAAAGTACCATACTCCAAGCAAAACGGCGATGACCATACCCACCAGCGGAATGAAACACATGCTATATTTCATGTTATCTTCCGTCCAGTCCGCTCTCCCTACGGGGATCCTTGAATACATGGAAAAAGCAACCTTAAACGAGTTCCAGATCTTCATTCTTACACTCCTTTATGCAGACCGGAACGGAATAGACCACTTCCACCACTTTATCGGCACGATCCGCGAGTCCGGCGTTCAACCGCCCCAGATTCCTGATGTACTCATTGGTAAACGGGTCGTAAACCCTTCCGTCCATTCCTGTCTCCAACGTAACTAATACTATATTATGACATTTTTCACGCAGTCTGTCTATACCTTCCAGGATAAAGGAAACGACATTTTCCCTTTTCGCCTGATACATTTCGTTTGCCAGAAGGTTGGACATACACTCCACCAGAACGCCTTCCGCCCCGCTGATGGGCAGGCTGCCGATATCCGTTTCCTGCTCCAGCGTGATAAAGTTCTTACCCTCGCGAAGTTTTTGGTGGCGCTCTATCCGCTCCATGGTTTCCCTGTCCGGCGAGCGGCGCATGGCGGCGGCATAATAAATTTTCCCCCGCGTACCGTCAAAAAGACTTTCCGCGTATTCCGATTTTCCGCAGGCGGCTCCGCCCGTTACCAGTGTCAGCATCGCGCGCTCCTTTCTAAAACGGTTTGTAAGCGTCCATATGGATATCGCCGAACGTAATGTTTTGGTCGTAAATCTTCTTTGCCATATCAAGAAGGGGGAACAGGCAAACAGCCCCCGTCCCTTCTCCAAGCGCCATATCCGCAAAAATAACGGGTTCCTTCCCAAGAAGCCGAAACAGTCCCCTGCAGGCGGGTTCCCTGCTTCCGTGGGAACAGATCATATAATCCGCCGCCGACCCGCACATCATCTTTGCCAGACACGCCGCGACAAGGGAGATCATACCGTCTATGACGACGGGAAGCCGGTAATAGGCGCCTCCCAGAAAAAGTCCCGTCATTCCCGCAATATCAAATCCCCCCAGCTTCGTCAGGATATCCGCCGCCGACCCGGGATCCGGCGCATTGACCCGCACGGCACGGTCAACCACCTGTATTTTGCGTAAAAGTCCCGCGTCCGACAATCCCGCGCCTTTTCCCGTGACCGCTCCGGCAGGCGCGCCAAGCAGAACGCTCGCAATGGCGGCGGCGGTCGTCGTATTACCGATTCCCATCTCGCCTGTGGCGATCACGTCAAATCCCCGCTCCTTCGCGTATCCTGCCATCTCGATTCCGCCAAGCAGCGCTTGGACGCATTCTTTCTCCGTCATTGCGGGGCCTTCGGCAATATTATCCGTCCCCCGCCTTATACATTGATCAACAATACCCTCACAGGAAACCGCCTCTTTCATTCCCATATCCACCGGGATCACCGTAACGCGGTTTTCCACCGACATGAGATTTACCGTGGAAATCCCCTGCGCCAGATTTTTCGCGACAAGAGAAGTAACGCTCTCGTCCGTCTGGCTGATTCCCTCCGCCACTACCCCGTTATCGGCGCACATGACGATCACGCATTTTTTATTGAGAGGCGCCGATATATCTTTGCGGATCGCCCCGACCTGGCAGACGATGTCTTCCAGTTTTCCCAGTCCGTGTATGGGTTTTGCTATTCGATTCCACTTTTGGACGCATTGCTCGTAAACCGCGCTGTCAAGCGGTTCTATACTCATTAAAACATCATTTAATCTATTATTGAAATCGGTATTTTTCACTTATTATACTCCTCGCAGCGTTTCTTGAAATTCTCCACCACATTTTCGTTGGACAATAAATACAAATGGGGATATCCGGCAAACAGATTTCCCTCCGCGAAAATACAGGGGTAAACTTCTTTCTTTCCCGCCGGGACCGCCGTAAAAGCGTCCCCGTTCTCCTCGCAGTCCCAATAGTGAAATTCGTGCGCTTTAATCCGCTCTCCCGCCTTGCAGAGCATATTGTCCTTTTGCGCCAGAAGGGTCACATAACCGAAACGTACCAGATGTTCCTTTTTCCTCGCGGTTCCGCGAAGAACTCCCGTCATGGGATAAAGCCTGCCGTCCGTTCCTTCCACCGCTTCTTTCAGATACATGTACCCGCCGCATTCGGCGATCACGGGCATTCCCCCGAGAACCGCCTGCTTTATCCCATCGCGCATTGCCTCATTTTCGGACAGTTTCCCCGCATAGCTTTCCGGATACCCGCCCAAAAGAAGTAAACCTCTACAGTCCTTTGGCAGCGTCTTATCCCGAAGCGGGCTGAAAAAAACGGGACGGATCCCATACTGCCTTAACAGCTCCATATTTTCCTCGTAAAGAAAAGAAAACGCCTCGTCATACGCCACGGCGACGGAAATCTCCGACTCCTTTACGCTCTCCCGACTGCAAGGAAGTTTCCCGCCATCGGAAAAATCCGCCGCCTCTTTCGCGATTTCCAAAATCTTATCCACTTCCAGCGTCTTGCCGATCTGCTCACCGAGACGTGAAATCTTTTCTTTCAAATCCTCACCGGAATTGGTGAAATCCAGCCCCAGATGGCGGTTTTGAAATATTAAATCATCATTTAATCTATTAAGAAAGCCGCAGGGAACGACCCCCATCTCCTCCAATTCCTGTTTTACGCCAAGATAGGTTCTCTCCGTGACCTGATTAAGGATCACTCCGCGGATATGATGGTTCTTCCGGTAAGATAGAAATCCCTTTACTATGGCGCAGACGGAATTACCCGTTCCTTTCGCGTTTACGATCAAAACAACCGGCGTGTCCGTAAGGGAAGCAATCTCATAAGCGCTGCCCTTTTCCGTAAATCCGGCGCCGTCATAATATCCCATAGCGCCCTCTAACACCGCCAGAGCCTTTCCCTCGCATTTCTCCCGGAAATGGTTTAAAAGCCTGTCCTTTTCAAGAAAGAAACTATCGAGATTATATCCGGGAACTCCCAGAACCTGACGGTGGAACATGGGATCGATATAATCCGGTCCACACTTGAAAGAAACGACATTAAATCTTCTTTTAACTATTTCATTTAGAAATCCACAGACGATCGTTGTCTTTCCTGTTCCGCTTCCCGTCCCCGCAAAAAGAACTCTGTCCATACTTTTATCCTTCCGATCCTCTACTTCTTCTTGATATTATCAAATTTCGGCATTGCGTCCTTCTTTCTTTTTAATTTCGCGAAGGAACGCAGCTCGCCTCCCAGATAATCGGAATCCACCCGCAGCGCGGCAGCGATTATTCCCACAAGGATCACCAGTTTAACGCAGACCATCATCGGATAATTTTCCCAAACCGAGTAATTGGCAAAATTAGACAATGTCTCCAGAACAATATTGCAAAGAACGATCACGCCGTGCCAGAATACCGGCAGTCCCTTTTTTACAACCGCGTAAAGCAAAAGCAGTACCGCCACCTGAAAAATAAGGTCGATCGTATAACCCAGACCCTGCATGAGAAACGTAGCCGGCGCGATGGACGCGATATTGGCGATATATCCTACCAGTTCCGTCTGTTCTTCCAAAGGGATATCCGCCAGAAGCGCCTCCAAACCATACGCGTTGATCGTGGCAGCCAGCGTTGACAGGTAAATGAACGAAGTACCCACAACAACCGCTCCGCCCACGGCAATACCAAGCCCTCCCATGAGCGCATCTCCAAGCTGCATATCCTGATTGCGGTCCGTAAACTTCAATATAACGATCCTTGTCCCGTGACAGAGCCCTGCGGTGATAACCGCCCTTGTGATACAAAACAGTACCACATTTCCAAGCAGCGCCGTCCCGAGAAGGGGAATCGCCGCGATAATATAAGTAACCAGCTCCACTCCCACAACCACGATCAGAAGATAACACAAAATCCCCATAAGTCCCGGCACAAACTTCGCCGCGTACCTCATCAGCAAAATAAAGCCGATTATGATGATCGCCGAGATCATGATGATCCCGGAAAGATTGATAAACGTAACCGACTGTTCGGGAATCGTAATACTATAATCCATAAAACCTCCTATAAATGCAATTTTCTGTTAGGATTCGGGTGTCAAAAGCCCTGCAATGAAATTCGTGTCAGCAGATTGCCCAAAAGAAATCCTCGCGCACTCCATTGCACAGGACATTTCGATGAGCCTCAGGACAAACATCGTGTTCAGCAGAGGCTTCCACGATGTTAGAGTCTCATCTCCATTGTGCAAAAGTCGTTTGCTCTGATCCCTTTTGTGCAATCTGCCAAGTGAAGTTTATAGGCTGGGCTTTTGACGCCCGAATCCTGTAAAAAAATAAATGAGAGCTGACATGAGCAGCTCTCCATAATCCCGTCGTATGACAATATATCCTTAATAATAGGTACATTATTCTCATTACCAGCAGATTATAATTTTGTTACGTTGACTGCCTGAGGTCCCTTAGCGCCGTCGATAACGTCAAATTCCACTTCCACGCCCTCGTCGATCGACTTGAATCCTTCCATGTTCAGACCGGAAAAATGTACGAAAACGTCCTTTCCTGCCTCATCACTGATGAATCCATAACCCTTCTGGCTGTTAAACCACTTAACTGTACCTTTCATTTCATACCTCCGAAAAAATATAACTTTCTGTGACATTGTTAATCAATTCACATATACCATATTAACATATTTGCATTTTTATGTCAATGACATTTCTCATTGCAGGGACGCAAGGATCCCCTCCAGTTCTTCAACGGAAAACGTGTATGCTTTCCCGCAGAAATGGCACTTTAATTCCACAGGGTTTCCCTCGTCGATCATGTCCCGGATTTCCTCCCTGCCAATGCTCACAAGCACCTTTTCCACACGCGCTTTGTCGCAGTTGCAGGAAAATCTTACCGGCATTCGGTCATTGATTTCCGGCTTCATGTCCGAAAGCAGTTCCTCAAGGATCGTCTCGGGTGTTTTTCCCCCGGAAAGCATGGCGGTAACCGGCGCCGTTTCCGAAAGACGTTTCTCCAGCGTGGAAATGACCTCTTCCGACGCTCCCGGCAGAAGCTGAAGCACAAAACCTCCCGCCTGCGCCACCGTATTGTCCCGGTTCATAAGAACCCCGAGCGCTACCGACGACGGGGTCTGCTCGCTGACCGCGAAATAATACGTCAGATCCTCGGCAATCTCGCCGGAAACAAGGTTCACCCGCCCCACATACGGCTCTTTCAGCCCGATATCCTTGATCACGTTTATGTAGCCCTTTCCTACGGCTCCTCCTACGTCCAGCTTGCCTTTCGCGCTGGCAGGGAGCATTACGTCGGGATTGATCACATACCCCTTGGCATTTCCCCTGCTGTCAGCCGTCACGGTCACTCCGCCTATTTCTCCGTCTCCACGGACATTGATCGTCAGCACGTCGGAATCGTTTTTCATCATGCAGCCCATCATAACGCCGCCGCTAAGCAGCCTTCCCAGCGCTGCCGTCGCCACGGGACTGGTATTGTGGGCGCGCCGCGCCTCCTCAACCATGCTGCGCGTTGTCACGGCAAACGCGCGGATCTGCCCGTCCGCCGCCGTTGCCCGAATCAGATAATCTTCCATTTCCTATCTCCTAAATACAAAATATACCCGCTCGCTGCCCTTATCCGGCTTATCCGTCGTAAACGCGTCATAAACGGAAATATTGGTAAATCCGTTCTTCCTTGCCGCTTCGATCACCTCGTCCACCTCGTAAGCCTTCTGGAAATGCGTCTCGATATATTTGCGGTAATGATGTTTGCCCTCCTGCACAAAAAGCGTCAGCAGATACTCATTAACGCGGTCATTCTCGTGATAATAATTATCCCATATGTAACTGCATGTCGGAAAATTCTCCGCCATCGTATTATAGGCAAGCACATTTTCATAAAAATAGCGGGTCTTCAGATCCATCACAAATACGCCGTTGCTTTTAAGGCTCTTTTCCGCGCATTGAAATACCTGCTCCAGCCCTTTTTCCTCCATGACGTAATTAATGGAATCACAGACGCACACCAGCGCGTCCACTTTCTCCGGAAGGGCGAAATCCTGCATATCCTGTTCCGAAAATACGGTGTCCTTAAAATCCGTTTTCTCAAACTTGTCCTTTGCCACCGACAGCATATCGGAAGACAGATCGATACCTGTCATCTTGTACCCCAGCTTACACATTTCCAGGGTAAATGCTCCCGTACCGCAGCCCAGTTCCACAATGCGGGCTCCCTGACGGATATCGTCTTTTTCCAGAAGCGTTTTGACATACTGCGCCCACTCCTCATAAGGCACGGCGCCCATCATAATATCGTAAACATATGCAAAATTGGTGTATGCGTCCATAAAATAGTCCTCCCTGTGAAATTTACCGCGGCAACAACTATATATAGTTATATGCCCGAATTTAAACTTACTATAACACTATATGGGGGTAATGTCAAATTTCCTATCAAAGAAAAAAAATACCGGCGGTTTTACCCGCCGGCATAAAAATATATTTTTAAAAGTTAGAAGCTTCTTTTTCTTCGGAACACATACGCACCGCAAATTCCCGCTGAGATCATCATGATCACAAGAAGCGGAACGATCGGAGTCGTATCGCCTGTCTTAACGCTTCCCGTCTGTCCAAGCGCTACCGCGTTGAAGTTGACAAAGGAAATTACGTTCTTTGTTGATACCGTCTTTGTCGCTTCCGGTTTTGTTGAAGCCTCCCATGTAACAGAAGTAAACTTCGCACCTGCATTCAATGACGGATCCTTCAATTCAAGTAATCCATGCATGTCAATACCATTTGCTGTAATGGTCGGTACAAGCGTAATGTCTGTACTTACGAACCAATCCGATGTAGCCTGCACGCCCTGTGTATTTGTTGACTTGCTTCCGTCAAACAGATAGTTTGTCGCGCTTCTTAATGAGTTGATTACACCGTTGCTTGAACCAAGTTCCGCAGCCGTTTTTCCGTTTTCCGCAACGGATAACATACCGTCAAGTACCCATGCCTTCGGATTGGAAGTCTTGGTATACAGGCTGACATTATAAGTATTACCCTTTAATGAATTGTTATATGCTATACAATTCAATACCTGTACATCAGGACCGGAGTTACTTGTAATACCCTTGCCTGCGTTGTTGTATGAAATACTGTTCTTGAGTACATGCGCACCCGGCATATTCTCACCACCGAGCTTAAATCCGTTACCCTCGCCAAAGTCACTGCTTGACATTGCAGACGGGTCATCTGTCGTAAGGAAACCGTTGCTGTAAGCAACACAATTTTCAATCGTTACCGCGCCAATCGGACCTGTTGTTGACTTCGCGTACAGATCCCAGCCGTCGTCAATATTATGATGAGAAATACAGCCGTAGAACTTATTTCCTTCACCAACCGTCAGCTTTGCGGCAAAACCGTCGGCGTCACTACGTCCCTCATCACAACAATCATATGCTTCACAATACTTAATAAGATTGTATGAAGGCCACATTTCATCCGTATTCGGCTCACCCGCATAACGGCTGATCTGGAGACCGGTATTCGCTACATTGTGTATTGTACACATTTCAACCGTATTGTAGTTACCACATACACTGATACCTTTACCAAGTCCGTTCCGGAACTCGATACCATACATATGCCAGTAATTACCTACCAAATTGATCAATGATGAAGAAGATTCCTGCTTAGAACCGTCAATCACAACGCTTCCTACGTTCTCCGCAGTCAACGTGATCGGCTTGTCCGCCGTACCGTTTACGCTTCTCGGAACAGTTAAATCTTTCTCAATATAGTATGTTCCGTCTAACATTACAATCGTCTGTCCAGGCTGAGCATAATTTAACGCCGTCTGTAAGTCAA
>JAMPBI010000150.1 GCA_023666775.1 Alistipes sp.
TCACTTGCAGAAGCACTCGCTGCTGATATGCCTGCCTCGTCCCTGCTTTGCGCCGCCTCTGCCGCCGAGTTTTCCGCCTGCTCCTTGTAGTACTTTGCGTTATCCTCCTCATCGCCTTCCCTGACTTCTCCGTTTGTACCTACCGCGTAGCTTCTGGAAAGATCTGCCTGTTCCTTTGCATTTGTGGCGCCATCTTCTGCTTTTTGAGCAAGATTTTGTATGTCTGCCAGATTCTGTACTGTCAGATCTGCGCTTATCTGCGCGTTTTTTCTGCTCTCCTCTGCTGCCTCCGCAAATGTTTCCGCCATTTCCTTATATTGCAATGTTGCTGTGGCATTTTCTCTCACCTCCGTCTGTACCTGCGCAATATTATCAAGAGTTTCTTTCTCTTTTGATAACAGATCATTTGCTTTATATGCCGCTTCATTTGCTGTTTCTGCTGCCGCCTGTGCTTCTTTAGCTGATTGCTCAACTTCATCAAGCATTATTTTATATTCTTCCTTTGTCGGCATTTCTAAAACACTTTCCGCACCTGTCCCAAATTGCATAAATACTCTTTTCTTATCCAGGGCACACGCCCATTCACCCGGAAGCAGTTTAGACTTATCCAAATCTGAAATATTTCCTCTTCTTGTCTGAATTGCCATGCTCTTATACGTCCTTTCCTTCTAATTTTCTTATCCTGTCTTCCAATACACATATCCTTCTGTTCTGACTCTGTAACGTCGCTATGTAATCCGCGTGAAGATCATCATAACATAGCGTCTTATGGCGAAAATCCTCCGGGAGCTTTTCATTTTCAGAATTATCCGCATAGAGCTTTCTTTCCTCGCCATTCAGCGCATCATATACCTCATCTGCGTATAATCCGTGATGAACAATATGCTCCTCATCTCTTTTCAGCGTATATTCCCTCGGTACTAAGGAATAAATAAATTCCGCTACTTTATCAACGTCTAATTTCCTACCGTTTTCCTTGAGCTTTCTGTCCGAAGTAACTGGTGTAAAATCTCCAAAAACAGCTCCGTCTTGGAGAACTACAACCTTCTTAAAGTCATGACCAACTCGTGCGCGATATTCTGCGTATCCATCTTCCCTTGCCTCGATAGTAAGATTTCTATTATCACCATATCCAAAAGCCGCTGCACCGCTTGAAAGTAGTGCGTATTGTGCCCCGTAATTAGTACCAATTCCTACATCAGTAATTGTTGTTTTTCGTACTATTGTCCCACTTGTGCTTATAATTTGAATATAATGTGGCGCATATGTCGCTGTTACATTAGGTCCTGTCAGTACAATGACATTGGTACTCTCGTCAGATGTTTTGATATCAATGGATCCACCGGTAATTTTTAAGTTTGTGGCTTCGACGTTCTCTGTCTTCAGCGTATTCTTTGTTATCTCCGTAATCTGTTTCTCACTCGGGATATCACCCGTTTTGGCAAGGTCATTCGGTTTATCCGATACATTTTCCCAACGGATCTTCGCTCCGTTTCCCATTTCAATTTCTTCGCCGACTTTCAGTTTTAGCCCCTTAATATACTCTGATGTAACAGTATTTTCGGTTATTGTTGTAATCCGCTCCTCACTCGGGATATCCCTTGTTGTTGCAAAATCGGAATCATTCGTTAAATCACTTGTTTTCGTTGGTATCGAGGGCGAACCGCTGATATTCTTCCAGCCTATCTTAACGCCCTCCGCCAAGGTTATACCTGAATTATCCAAAATAACCAGCGTTCTTCCCTGTGCGTCCTTCACATAAATTCTTCCGTTTACGTTATCCCTGCCTCCGGCAGTAAAAACACCTCCGTCAATCCAATCTGCGCTTATCCCTCTTGCTATAATGACGTTGAACAGCGCATTTCCATTAACATCTACTGCCCAGCTTGTCCCTCCGTCCTTGGAAACCACAAGACCTGTTGACGTTATCTGCCATATTGCAGTCGAATTTTCCATGTCCGGCTTATCATGAAGAAAATATTTTCTTCCTCCGCTTTCATCGTCCAAAGCGGTCTGATAGAGTCCGAATCCCTGCACGATAAGGTCTGTCATGCTCTTAACAGCCAAATCATACCTGCTTATTTCCTTCTTTGCTTCCTTTCTTGCCGTCACGTTCGTTCTGGTACTTTCTTTATACTGCTTGCCGGAATTGATCAGCGCGGATTCCGCATCACATTTTAACTGTTCGATCCCCGAAGACTTAAACTCCACGGAAGTAAAAATCGTGTGATATGCGTTTCCTTTTCTATCTACGACTACCGCAATATCCCCGGCTTCAATAGATGGGTCACTTTGCGCCGTAACCGAAAGTTTGCGGAACCTGCTGCCGATTATTTTATTTCCGAGGCGCTTTACCGTACTCTGCGCGATACCGGCATTTGATATCAGTTCATTTCCGTCTATCTCCAAAACATATCCGTCTGTTCCTTCCATAAACTCCTCATCTTCCGTTATAACCCTGATACCGGTGATGACAACATCATCTGTATCGTTCGTCTTACTTTTCAGCGCCGATATTATATGATACTTGTTCAGCTCCTCAAAACGTCCTCCGTCCACACTGTCCCCGCTGGAATAATCCATAAAATTACCGCCATCAGCCATATCACCGCTGAACTGCTCAATAAAATTTCCTCCGTCAAGACCTCCTGTCATTTTTTCCAATGACGCAAAGTCATACCAGCGCAGCATTACCGTATTATCCGGACTCATCTGTACAAAATAACCGGCTATCTGGGCGCACCATGAAACCACCTGCCTGTAAGTGGTCATTTCCGGTTTCCTCTCCACTTCCATATCCTGTCCGTCAAAAGAGGCTGCCATAAAAGATAATCCGCAATGGACGCATGCGTCCTCGATAATACGCCGTAAAGTTGCCGGATAGCTGATAGACGAATCATAATCCTTATCCAGATTACTCAGTTTATTCCACGCTTTTATTGTAATGGTTACATCATTTGCCACCGGTTCCAGAACATGGTATGTCTCTTTATTGATCCACTCAATTCCTCCGGACAGTTCCAGCCCGACAGACGGAATAATGGACGCACCCATAAAATCATACCTGCTGAACTGACCTTTATCATTCCTTAGCCTTAACGTGAAGCTCCCTATGATTGCTGAACCAATGGTAAATGTATTTGCCGAGGTGGAATCCTGAAAAGACCACCCATCACTCATCAGATCATCATTCCCAATATTCAGAACCGCTCCGTCTGCCAGACGTATTACCGCCTTATAATGAAAAATCCGGTTTTTCCTGATTTTCTCCTTATACTCGCTTGTCGTTTTTCTCATTTTGTCACCTCTCTATCAGGCTGACAGACGCGCTTCTGTAATAATAAATCCCGTCTCCAAGCCTTCCGATCACACTTTTACTCAGTGTTCCCCTGTAACATTCGATTGTTATATCCATACCGTCATCATGGAATGTCAGCGGAAAGAACCCGGATATCAGGCGGTTCTTAATCAACGTCAGCTCTGTCTCCGTCAGAATCCCCCAGCTTATCTTCAGATTTTTCTTTTCTGCTATAACGTCGCCGATCATAAGTCCGTTCATAGTTCTACCGGTATCTGACGACCAGATGATTTCATCATCAATACTTAATTCCACCGGAGCCGGTAACTCGACCGTTCCTGACATAAGAACCGCTTCCATTCGGATCCTTCCCTCCTTAAAATTCAAATGCCATACCGTATTTTCTCTTTAGCTTCGCAATGCCTTTCAGAACCGCCATCGCAATCTCTTCATCACCCATGATGACTGCCGCGTCCTCATTTAATGCATTTCTTATCTCCCTGAGAACATTCAGGATTTCCCGCAGGATACTCTCCAGAGAACCGTTTCCTTCACCGCTGCCTCCCTGACTGTAAATCTTCTGCGCCAGGTCAGCAATCCAGCCGGTATTATTTTCTAACGGCATAACCGCCTCTTTTCCGGCTTCACCAACCATCGCAAGCGTCGGTGCCTGAACGATCCCGCCCTTGGCAAGTTTCGGGATCTGTGGTGTGGCAAATTCCTGCAAACCCGGCGACCACGAATAGCCTCCCAGCCAGTCCGGCATAGTAAATCCTATGGAATTAATGCCGCGCACAACGGTATTGATCATTGCCACAAATCCTGATATCATTCCGTTTAATATGTCAATAATAAAGTTTATTATTGTATGCGCAACGGTCTCTATCCCTTCCCATATGCCTTTAAAAATGTCCGCAATGCCTTCCCATGCCTTTTCCCAGTCTGCGGTAAATATACCGGTCAGGAATTTCGTTACGCCTTTAAGCGTGGTGACCAAAATATCGATCACGTCAATAACGGCTGCTATAATCGTCGAAACAATATCTAAGATAAAATTGAAAACGGCACTAAAAGCAGGTCCAAGCACTGCATTCAGACAATTTACAATCGGCAGGATAACCTGATTATAAATCTGTAACGCACACTCGATAAGGACGCCTACAAAATCAACCACATTATCCCACAATGGTTTCAAATGCTTATCCCACAGCCAGTCAACATTTTCACAGATATTATCCCATATCGGTTTTACAGTGCCCTCCCATATCTCCTTAAAAACATGGGACGTCCTTAGAATTGCCTCCTGAAACTTGTCCGATATTACCTGTCCGTAATCATTCCAAAACGTTGCAAGCGACTCCTGAACGTCCAGTATAATATTCATGATACTGTTTAATGCCGGAGCAACACTCTCTGACCAGAGTATGTCAAATATATCTTTCAACTCGGTACACAGTATGTCTGCATTAATGACCAATTCATTAAAACAGCCTGTAAGAGCCGGCAGCGTCTGGCTTACGAATTTCTCTAAAAACGGATATACCGCAATATCCCACAGATCAGCAAATACAGTATTTCCAATGTCCAAAAGCTCCGTGAACCGGTTGCCGCAAAATATCAGGCTGCTTTGAAGCAGCTTTGTAAAACTTCCCGTGAACCAATCCAGAAACGGCTTTCCCAGTTTGGACATGTCTTTCCAGACCTTCTGCATTGTGTTTTTGAATTTGTTCGTCTGACTCAATACGTCTTTGTATGTAGTCTTAAAGATATCGCCAAAATTACCCAGTCCCCAATCCTTAAAGGTGGCGCCCAGTTCTTTCAGGTCGTCTACCAATTCGGAAATCTTTCCGCCCACATTGTCCAGCACCGTTGCGTCTGTTGAAACGGATCCAAAATCAAAATCCATTCCCGCTGCCCCGGCGGCTGATGAACCTGCTCCGCTCTCGCTGCTATCCGAACCGATTTTCGTAATCTGGTCAAATCCGGCAAGGGCTTTTTGCGCCTTCTTCGCGGCACCGGCGGCTGCGTCTCCCATTCCGCTGATATCCGAGGACGCCTCACCTGCCGCGTTGGATATCCCTGTTATCTGGGACGCGGTATTATCAGAACTGCCTCCCATAAGAAACTCTGTAAAACGCTTAAATCCGTCCGCAAGCGTATTAAGTTTGCTTAACAGCAGATTAATACACCGTAGGATTGGAGTGAACAGATTGATAAATCCCTGCCCTAATGAAGCCTTGAGGCTGTCAAACCGCAGGCTTAATATTCTGGTCTGGTTCGCCCAACTGTCGCTTGTTTTGGCAAAATCACCCTGCGCCCCTGACAGACTGCTCATTACATAACGGTAACGCAGCATCACTTTTTCCTGCTCTGTCATCTTTGCGGTAGTCTTTCCAAAACCGTTGTTTAAAGCATACTGATCCAGCGCCGTTTGGGTCATTACAACACCCAGCTCCTTGATCGACTCTGTTTCACCGGTCCATATGGATTTTAATTTATTGTAGGCTTCGTCCGTATTAAGGTTATAAAAAGAAGCCACGTCCCCGGCAAGACCTGTTACCGCACTCGCCATATCGTATGCCTGTTCTTCGGAAAAGCCCATGGACTTTGACATGGCGCCCAGCGTTCCCATATATTTCTTTGCCACGGTCT
>JAMPBI010000151.1 GCA_023666775.1 Alistipes sp.
AGTAACCCATGCCGGAACGGATACCTCCCACAAGCTGGAATACGGTATCCTCTACCGTTCCTTTATATGCAACACGTCCTTCCACGCCTTCCGGAACCAGCTTCTTCGCGCCGGACTGGAAATACCGGTCCTTGGATCCGTTTTCCATAGCGGCGATGGAACCCATGCCACGATATACTTTGTACTTTCTGCCCTGGAATAACTCATAATCTCCCGGCGCTTCGTCACAGCCGGCAAATATGCTTCCCATCATGCAGACGTTCGCGCCTGCGGCAATCGCCTTTACCATATCGCCGGAATATTTGATACCGCCGTCCGCGATCACCGGGATCCCGTATTCCTTCGCTACACTGTATGTATCCATGATCGCCGTAACCTGTGGTACGCCGATACCCGCAATAATTCTTGTCGTACAGATGGAACCCGGTCCGATACCCACTTTAACCGCGTCCACTCCCGCTTCGATCAGCGCCTTTGCCGCCTCGCCGGTAGCAATGTTGCCCGCGATGACCTGAAGGTCCGGGTATGCCGCCTTTATCTTCTTTACCGTCTCAATGATATTCTTGGAATGACCATGAGCGGAATCCACTACGATCACGTCCACCTTGGCATTAACAAGCGCCGTGATCCGTTCCATAACATTTGCCGTAATACCCACAGCCGCGCCGCAGAGAAGCCTTCCCTGCTCGTCTTTCGCCGAATTGGGATACTTGATCTGTTTCTCGATATCTTTGATCGTAATAAGTCCTCTCAAATTAAAGTCGTCATCGACGATCGGAAGTTTTTCCTTACGCGCCTGCGCGAGGATTTCTTTGGCTTCGTCCAGCGTGATCCCTGCCTTTGCCGTAACAAGCCCCTCGCTGGTCATACATTCGCTGATCTTCTTGGTAAAATCCTTCTCAAATTTCAGGTCACGGTTCGTTATAATACCTACAAGTTTTCTGCCCTCGGTGATCGGGACGCCGGAAATACGGAACTTTGCCATCAGGTTATTGGCGTCTTCCAATGTATGGTCCGGAGATAAGAAAAATGGATCCGTGATCACGCCGTTTTCGGAACGTTTCACCTTGTCAACTTCTTCCGCCTGCGCTTCAACGGACATATTTTTATGAATAATGCCGATACCGCCCTGACGTGCCATCGCGATCGCCATTCTATGCTCGGTCACGGTATCCATGCCTGCGCTCATCATCGGAATATTCAGCTTGATCGACTTTGTCAGGTTGGTTGATAAATCAACCATATTCGGCGTTACTTCCGAATAGGACGGAACCAGAAGAACATCGTCAAATGTTATTCCTTCACCAATAATCTTACCCATTTTCTTTCTCTCCTTCTTGTAATTGTTGTGCTAAATTTTATATACTTTAGCAGAAAATATCCCAAAAGTCAATTACAAAATCACTTTTCTCGGCGCAATATATTGTAATTCTTTTAAAAGTTTCTCATTCGGCTCAAACAGCAGCTTTACCATCTCATTATCTTTCATGGTATACGCCGCGTAAACTTTGGCGTCAGGCGTATTGGAAGTATAATTATATGTTCTGTACCGGTTATGCTCCAGTCTTAAATCTTCCTGGGACCCCTGCGGTGCGACCAGTTCCACGCGGTTAAAATCAAACGACGCCATTCTTTTTCTTTTGGAGCGCGCAATGATCTTATCCACGTCCAGCTCCCCGCTTAAATATACGTATTCATATTCATAATCATAACCGCGGAATACAAAAACCGTAATGACGATCACAATCGCCGTCAGAAATGCCCCGATATAGGGGATCATCAGAAAAACCAAAGATATCACACATAAAACAACCATCAATGCCTTGATCATATTCGCCGACTTTGACGGTCTGCATTTTACAATCTGCTCTACCAAATTATCGCCCATTTTTACGCTCCTTACATTCTACCCGTTCATTGCGGGTACAATATTATATAATCAGTATGTCATGAATACTTCGTATCCTATGACCAGTATACCACAGTCGGGGGAAAATTTAAATTGTTATTTGATAATTTCTTAACATATTTTCTTTTTATTTTTAAAAAATGCCTCCAATTAAAAAATTTTTCAGACCGTTTTGAGCTAGAATCGCATAGAACCGCGCGTTCTCCGCTACAATCACTTTGGTGATTATTATGATTAAATATCAACGCATTCGTGATCTGCGTGAAGATGCTGACCTGTCACAGGCAAAATTAGGAGCAATTCTTCACATTTCACAACGTTCCTACTCTCACTTTGAGACGGGAACCCGAAGCCTTCCCGTTGACGTTCTGATCAAACTGGCTGATTTTTATAATGTCAGTGTCGATTATCTTTTAGAAAGAACAGATGACAAACGCAGGCTCTAAGAAAAAAGACCGTCTCCCGATAAAGTATCGGGAGCGGTCTTTTTTGTTATTTTGCCACAATATTTACAATCTTACCCGGAACATAAATTTCTTTTACGATCTGTCCGGAAAGTTTTCCCGCCACGGCTTCCTTACCTGCCGCGATGGCGTCTTCCTTTAAAATATCCGCCGGAACTTTAATGACCGCCTTGGTCCTGCCGTTTAACTGGACCGCGATTTCGATTTCCTCTTCCACAAGCTGGGTTTCGTCTACTTCCGGCCACACATTGTTTTCAAAAACGCTCTCCTCATGCCCAAGCACACGCCAGAGTTCTTCCGCAATATGCGGAGTGAACGGAGCAAGAAGCGTCACTACGGTTTCCAGAGTCTTTTTGTCAATTCCGCCTTCTGTTTTGGAAAGTTCGATCAGCTTATTATTATATTCCATAAATCCGCTGACAACCGTATTTAAACTGAAATTTTCAAGACGCTGCGTAATGTCTGCCGCCATTTTATTACGAAGTTTTACGGTTTCCTTTGTCTCGGAAACGTTTTTATCCGCGTTTTCATAAACCAGATTCCAGAAACGGTTAATAAATCTGCGCACACCGTCAATTCCTCTGTCGTCCCATTCCGCGTCCATATCCGGCGGTCCCACGAAAAGCTCATACATTCGCAAAGAATCACAGCCGTAATCGTTTACCAGCGTATCCGGCGACACGACATTTCCCATGGACTTGCTCATTTTCTGCGCTTTCGTGCCGTATTTCGCCGCATCGTCCGGCTTTTTGCAGATCATACCCTGATTAAACAACTTCTTAAACGGTTCGTCAAAATCCACTACGCCGATATCATTTAAGAATTTCGTATAAAATCTTGAATATAACAGATGGAGAACCGCATGTTCCACACCGCCGATATACATATCAACCGGCAGCAGCTTATCGGCTTTCTCACGGTTTACCAGTTCCTCACTGTTTTTATTGTCCACATAACGCAGGAAATACCAGGAAGAACCTGCCCACTGAGGCATGGTATTCGTCTCCCTTTTCGCCGGCTTGCCGCAGCAAGGGCATGTCGTATTCACCCATTCTTCAATTCCCGCAAGCGGCGATTCGCCCGTGCCTGTCGGTTCGTATTTTTCAACTTCCGGCAGCAGAAGCGGCAGTTCCTCTTCCGGAACCGGCACGCAGCCGCAATCCGGACAGTGTACGATCGGGATCGGCTCTCCCCAGTATCTCTGTCTTGAGAATACCCAGTCACGGAGTTTATAATTCGTCGTTTTCTTACCAAAACCCATTTTTTCGATCATTGCCGGAGCTTCTTTTTTGAGTACCGCGGATTCCATACCGTTCCAGTCGCCGGAATTGATCATGGTTCCCGAAGCCTCGGTATAGGCTTCCGTCATGTTTTCGATTTCCTTGCCGTCCTTGGCAATAACCTGAATGATTGGAAGATTAAATTTCGTCGCGAACTCAAAATCCCTGTCGTCATGCGCAGGCACGCACATGATCGCGCCCGTACCATAATCGGCAAGAACATAATCGGAAAGCCAGATCGGAACTTTTGCCCCGTTTAACGGATTAACCGCGTAGCTTCCCGTAAATACGCCCGTCTTCTCCTTATCTGCCATTCTGTCAATATTGGAACGTGTGGACGCCCTGTAAATATAATCCTCCACATCTTTTCTTGTCCCGTCCGTCGCAAGCTGTTTCGCCAGCTTATGCTCCGGCGCAAGAACCATGAACGTCGCGCCGTAAAGCGTGTCCGGACGCGTCGTGTAAACGGTGATTGCCTCGTCCTTACCGTCAACCTTAAAATCAACCTCCGCGCCGTAAGAACGCCCGATCCAGTCGCTCTGCATTTTTTTAACTTTTTCCGGCCAGTCCAGCTTGTCCAGATCGTCCAGAAGCCTGTCCGCATATGCCGTGATCTTCAACATCCACTGCTTTAAATTCTTCTTGGTCACTTCGGAATGGCATCTTTCGCAGCAGCCGTTCACTACTTCCTCGTTGGCAAGACCGGTCTTGCAGGAAGGGCACCAGTTGATCGGCATTTCCTTCTCATAAGCGAGTCCCGCCTTAAACATTTTCACAAAGATCCACTGGGTCCATTTATAGAACTCAGGATCCGTTGTATTGACTTCCATATCCCAGTCATATACGGCTGAAATCTCCTGTATCTGCCTCTTGATATTTGCCACATTGTCCGCCGTGGAAATCTTCGGATGAACGCCTGTCTTAATGGCGTAATTCTCCGCAGGAAGACCGAAAGCGTCCCAGCCCATCGGGTGAATGATATAATAGCCCTTCAACATCTTGTAGCGGCTCCACACATCACTGATCACATACCCTCTCCAATGCCCCACATGAAGTCCGCTGCCGGACGGATAAGGAAACATATCAAGACAATAGTATTTCGGCTTTTTGCCGTCGTTTACGTTCACCGGACGCTTTTTCCAGTTTTCACGCCATTTTTTCTCAATCTCTTTATGATTATAAACTTTTGCTTCCATGACTTTTCTCCTTAATCAATTTACATTACTTCCCATTTTATCATATTTTAGGTTAAAGTCAATCGGTCATCTTGCGTATCTTGCACAGATTTATCCCATCGCCAGACAAAACTCCTCTATTGATTTTACTTTCGCGGCAAGTTTAAGCCATATTTTCAATATCTCTATATTTTCTTCCCGGTTGATCCTGTTCTTTACCTCCTCCGGCAGTTCTCCATGTTCCTCCAGAAGTTCAAAGACCGCCTCCTGCCTGCCGATCCGGATCCCGTTCTTTTCACCGTCTTCAATCAGTTCATCTAACGCCTGACACATATTCACACTCTCCTCTTCGTATTCTTCTTTCTGCTCTAAATATTTTTCCATTTTTCCGGTATCCGCGCATACGTTGATCACGTTATACGCGTCCAGCGGTATTCTTCTGAAGTACGCTTCATTCTCGCAAATGAATTTCCGGTATTCCCCTTTTCTTCCTGTCCGCTTCAGCACGCCGACCACATACTTTATATCCGATTCCATTTTGTCAAGTGCCTCGTCCGGTATCTGAAGCATACGGACCGTATGCACCCTGTAATCGTTAAACAGATTTCTTACGGCTTCCGGCACTTCCTCCATGTCCATGATATCCTTCAGCGACGCGGGCATTTCAGGATTTCCCTTTCCCCAATACAGTTTTATATTGCAGACCGGTTTTAAGCGGTCCGTTTTTCTGAAACCATATTTAAAATCATCTGCTTTTTTATACTTTACTTTCGCTTTCTTATTTTTCTCCCGTATTTCTTCTGTCTGTCTTTTGTATTCCAGGCTATCCATTTCCAGAAGGCGCTGAGGAAACGTCAGATTGACCGTCATCTGATTTTCTATTCCCAGAAAAAACTTGATTCCTCCTGCGTCCTTTACCTTCTTAAACTGGTCCCTTTCCCTGTAGGTAAGTTTTTTACCGTCCTCCAAAGAATAAAATCCGTTTTCCGCCTCAATCTCATAGCCCGGCGGCATTTTCTCTCCCATATAATATTCACATACATCACGGATCCGTTCCTTCTTGGACATATAGACGTTGAGCGCTGCGTTTGGTTCTCCCATTCTTCCCCTTTCCGC
>JAMPBI010000152.1 GCA_023666775.1 Alistipes sp.
CCGGAACGGACCATCGTCTCCGTTATCTCCAACGCCTGCTCGCCGTTATCCGGCTGG
Organism: Alistipes sp.; assembly: GCA_023666775.1. Lineage (GTDB taxonomy): Bacteria > Bacillota > Clostridia > Lachnospirales > Lachnospiraceae > MGBC120314. Next base: position 58 of record JAMPBI010000152.1, read on the forward strand.
GAAATATACAGATTATCAATATCAACGCCGATATTCTTGGCGTATACGGGATCCAGCGCATGCTCCGCGTCAATAAAAGCCGCAATGCCTCCCTGCCTCTGTACTTCCGCCACCATATGTAACGCAACCGTTGTCTTACCGCTGGATTCCGGTCCGTAAATCTCCACGATCCTTCCCTTCGGCACTCCTCCAAGTCCCAGCGCTATATCAAGGCTCAAAGAACCGGTAGGAACCACCTCCACATTCATATGATTAGCGGAATCGCCTAACTTCATGACCGTACATTTGCCGTACTGCTTCTCAATATTCGCAATCGCTGCGTCCAATGCTCTTAACTTATCTTCTTTACCCATCATCATTCTCCTTAATCGAACTTTTGTTCGTTTTTCTGTTATAATAATATTACATAATTGAAACCGTGTCAACAAAAATTTTAAAAATTTATTTTCTCCGCCTGTCAAACGGCAGAATCTCTCTGTCATCTCCTTTCCGCTTAAACATAAATCATAACCTTAATGGAAATCATGGCGATATGCCGAAATCAGCTCTCCTCATCTGGCTGATAATACTATTATACCAAATATGATCCAAAATGTAAACAAAATAGCGAAATAAAACGGATCATCTTTTACGACAATCCGTTCTCTCTTTAAACATCTTCAATCTGCCAGTCAACCGGCTCCAACCCGTTTGCCGCAAGAAATTCATTTGCCCGGCTGAAATGTCTGCACCCGAAAAAACCTCGGTAAGCCGAAAGCGGACTTGGGTGAGGCGCTTTCAGAATCAGGTGCCTGGGATTATTCAACATGGAAGCCTTACGCTGCGCCGGACTTCCCCAAAGCATATATACGATCGGTCTGTCCTGCTCATTTAAAATGCGGATCGCCGCGTCCGTAAACTGCTCCCAGCCGATATCGTGATGGGAATTTGCCTGGTGCGCCCTTACCGTAAGTACCGTATTCAGCATCATAACGCCCTGTTCCGCCCATTTCGTCAGATATCCGTTATTCGGAATACGGCAGCCCAGATCTTCATTCAGCTCCTTGTAAATATTGACAAGCGACGGCGGGATTTCCACATCAGGCTTCACGGAAAAACAAAGTCCGTGCGCCTGTCCCACATTGTGGTAGGGATCCTGCCCCAAAATGACCACTTTTACCTCACTAAGCGGCGTAAAATGAAACGCGTTAAAAATATCGTCTGCCGGCGGAAAAATCAGATATTTGCTGTATTCCTCCTTTACCCGGGTATACAAATCCCTATAATACGGCTTCGAAAATTCCGGTTTCAGCTTCTCCGCCCAGTCATTCGTTATTGCTCCCATATCATTCTCCCTTTAGTTCATTCGCACAGGAATATCATTTTCTCTCAAATACCGTTTCAGATCGCATATTTTCATTTCCTTATAATGAAACAGCGACGCCGCTAAAACCGCGTCCGCGCCTCCGTCAAGAAACGCGTCCTTAAAATGTTCCGGTCTGCCCGCGCCGCCCGACGCGATCACCGGAATGTCCACACGATTGGAAATGCTTCTTGTCAGCTCGATATCATAACCGTTTTTCTGACCGTCACAATCCATACTGGTAAGAAGGATTTCCCCCGCTCCCAGTTTATTTGCTTTCACCGCCCACTCTACGGCGTCAATTCCCGTATCGATCCTTCCGCCGCTGCGGTAGATCGTCCAACCGTTGTTATCCGGTCTTCTCTTGGCGTCAATCGCGACAACGACACACTGGCTTCCGAATTTGTCCGCTGCCTCACTGATCAGAGACGGATTCAGGATCGCCGCGGAATTAATGGCAATCTTATCCGCACCCTCCCGCAAAAGGTTCTTAAAATCCTCTACCGACTTAATCCCTCCGCCGACGGTAAACGGGATAAATACCTGCTGCGCGACCTTTCTTACAAGCTCCACCGTAGTATTTCTTCCGTCGGACGTCGCCGTAATATCAAGAAATACAAGCTCGTCCGCCCCTTCCTTATCATAGGCGGACGCCACCTCCACCGGATCGCCCGCGTCCCGCAGATTTACAAAACTTGTTCCCTTTACCACCCTTCCGTCCTTGCAGTCAAGGCATGGTATAATTCTTTTCGTAAACATTTCAGTCCTCCCTGCCCAGCCCTGCAAAATTCTTCAAAATCCTCAGTCCCACATCGCTGCTTTTTTCCGGGTGAAACTGGCAGGCAAATATATTTCCCGATTCCACGGACGCGTGGATCTGTGTGCCATACTCCGTAGAAGCCGCGACGACCGACTCATCGTCCGCTTTTAAATAATACGAATGAACAAAATAAACGTAAGCGCCGTCGGCAATCCCTTTAAAAAGCGTCGCGTTTTTACGGATTTTCAACGAGTTCCAACCCATATGGGGTATCTTTAACCCTTCCGTAGGCGGAATTTTTAAAATCTTACCCGGCAAAAGTCCCAAGCCTTTTATCCCCGGCGCTTCCTCGCTGGAATCAAACAGCAGCTGCAATCCAAGGCAAATTCCCAGAAAAGGTTTCTTCTCATCAACAACCTGATTGATTGTTTCCACCAGACCGAAACGGTTCAGTTTTTCCATAGCGTCCCCAAACGCGCCGACGCCGGGAAGTATAACTTTATCCGCCCCTAGGATCTCTTTGGGGTTCCTTGATACAACAACCTCTTCCCCAAGGGAGATCAGCGCCTTTTCAACACTTTTTAAATTGCCGGCATCATAATCAATTACCGCTATCATTTGAAACTCCTCCGTAGCCTTCCAGTATATATTGATACTGGGAATAATTCGTTATCGCGGCATAACTTCTTGCCATGGATTCCGTGATCCCGTACTGTCCCAGCGCGGCTACAAGTTTCGCTTTAACAATTTCATAATCACCGGTAACGCCCTGCTCGACCGCATACTCATAGCACTCGTCATAAGTTTTGATACCCTGGATCAGAGCGTCTAACGCCTCAAACTGCAAATCAACTTTCCGGTACCGCTCATAGGCGTCATAATGGTGTTGTACATACATGATCGTTGTGATCTGTTCTTTTAACGCGATATCCTCTTCGCTCTTCATTTCAACTCCCGATATTGCCCGGTAAGCGTTGGTATATCGTTTATCTACCATATAATATGTAGCCCTGTCCATCGCGTTGCCGTAGTTAAATGACGTCACGAAGTAATAAACGTATCCCACCACGCCTGCTATGATGACAAACATAATAATTAAGGCAATCGGTTTTATGTGGATAAGATCCGCAGGATTAACCGGCGGTTTTTCTTTCTTAACCTTAGGCTTTTTCTCTTTTTTCGGTTTCTTTGGCTTCTCCGGCTTTTCTTTCTTTGGTTTTTTCTCTTTCTTCTCTTTTTTCTTCTTTTCTTTTTTCTCTGCTGGCGCCTCCTCGTCAAGAACCGCGATGTCTCCTAAGTCTCCCATGCCCTCGCCGTCTTCGGCTGCTTCTGCTTCGGGAACATCGGCCTTCTTCTTGCTCTTAAAAAACAAGCCCTTCTTTTTGACCTTCTTACCGTCCTCTAAAAGTTCGCCGTTTTCATCAAAAAGTTCATTCAGCACTTTTTGATTTTCATTTTCTCCCCCATTCTCCGGATCGTCGCTCTTCTTTTTCTTAAATATGGATAAAATCTTCGCTATGATCCCGCCTGATTTTTTCTTGCCGGTGCCGCCCTGTTCTTTCAAATCATCTGACGCTTCTTCGCCGCCCGAAAGTCCGACGGACTCTCCACCGACGCCGCCGTCCAAGGCGCTCTTTGCCTCCGAACTTGCCGCCTGCTCCATTTCTGCCAGCTTGGCGGCTTCAACCTCCGATAATCCTTCAACCTCCGAAGGGATATCCGCAAGCTGCTCCGCCGATTCAACGCCTAACAATTCTTTGAGTTCATCGTCAACTTCGATATTGGAATAATCCACTTCCTGCGCAGGCGCTTCCGTATCGTCGTTCCCATCGGCGCTTTCCTCCTGCACCGGTTCAGTCTGCTCCTGCATTTCCTGACGTTCTTCTTCCATCTCTACCGCAACGTCATTGAATAATCCGTCGAGCTGGCCGATCAGATCATTGTCGTTATCCGTATCTTCTTCCGTCTCTCCCATAAGCTGCGCGAAATCTTCCAGAGCAGTATCTTCTTCCCCGCTATTGGCTTCCGGGACCGTGATATCCTCCGCTTCCGAAGGCGTTTCTTCCCCAAATGCCGGGTATTCTTCATTTTCCGCCTCCGGCATTACTTCCTCTTCAAACGCAGGGTATCCTTCATTCTCCTCCGGTATTACCTCTTCCTCAAACGCAGGATATTCTTCGTTTTCCTCCGGCATTACTTCTTCTTCAAATGCAGGATATTCTTCATTCTCCTCCTCCGGCATTACCTCTTCTTCAAACGCAGGATATTCTTCGTTCTCCTCCTCCGGCATTGCCTCCTCTTCAAACGCCTGGTATTCTTCGTTCTCCTCTGGCATTACCTCTTCTTCAAACGCAGGATATTCCTCATTTTCCGCCTCCGGCATTACCTCTTCAAACGCCGTATATTCTTCATTTTCCGCTTCTTCCGGCACTACCTCTTCTTCAAACGCCGGGTATTCCTCATTTTCCTCCTCCGGCATTATTTCTTCTTCAAAAATCTGCTCAGGCTCAGAAAATGGTTCTTCTACCTCTTCCTGCTCCGAAAGTTCTTCATATTCCGGTTCAATGACCGTCCCTTCTTCCGGCATAACGTCATCTAACAGAAAATCATCTGCGTTTTCTGCCTCCGGTTCGGCTTCTTCCGCGTCACCGGACGCATTGTCCTCCCATACCTCGGCTTTATCATTGCCAAACAAGGCTTCCATAAGATTGACGTCGTCATCGTCCGCAGACTGTTCTTCCGTGCCTTCGCCGAAATTCATCTCGTCTTCCTGCTGCATCAAAAGCCTCTCGAATACGTCTCCGTCTTCTTCTTCCTGAGGATCGGCAAATGTTTCCGGCATCTGTATATCCGTATCTGCTTCCAATATATCCTCGTCCGGATCTTCGTTATTTTCACTTGTTATGGATTTAAGTAAGTTATCCAGGTAGTCCTCTTCATTTTCAAATGCCATAACATTTTCACCTCCATAATATAAGTAGAATTTTATCACATTTTAAAGAATACTACAACTCTTGGATTGCTCAAGTTTCATTAAAAAACTCCTGAGGCGTACAGCATACGGCTTTCATTTTTTCTTTCAATTCTGCCGTAACCTGCGGAAAACGTCCGTTTATCCGGTAATATACCGCCTTCTGGTTTATCATCGCAATTTTTTCAAACGGCAGCCGTATGATCGACAATAGTGAAAAATCACAGCCAAATTCCAATATCGTCAATTTCTTATTTAACGTCCCCTGAAGCCATTTATGATAAAGATTCCATTGTTTCAAATATCCGCTCTCGTTATAATAATCGGTATTGTAAATATTCGGTTCATAGGCATGTCCGCATTTTTCACATATTTTTCCCCCGCCTATATCATAAAACTTTTCCTCTGCCGTAACCAGACCTTCTTCTCCCTCGCAACGGCATTGCAGTCTGTTTTTACTGCCGCAGGGCGCCACAATTCTTTCGGACCTCAACCCGGATTCGTAAATTAAATCGTCAACATTTATTGTAATGATAAAATAATTTTTCCCCTCTAATATTTCACTTAATGTCCGGTAAAAATTTTGTATTTCTGTCTTACGTTCCCTATCGTCCACGGAAAATATTTCTTTCCAGTCGGAATATTCTTTATGGGTATTCCAGTCGATCGTAAGATGATATGCCAATTCGTTTCCGATACCCACTAAAATCATTTCACTGTCATTTATCTGATCCAATATATCCCGATCCATCTTTACTCCTCTAAATCTGATCAAACAATTTGCAAAACAATTTCCTGTTAAGCAAGATAG
>JAMPBI010000153.1 GCA_023666775.1 Alistipes sp.
CTTAACGGCAGAACAAAATACGGCGCATGAGGCGATTTTTACTCTTATCTCTTTGTCGCGTCAAACGGCTCAAAGTCCGGCAAATCCAGATCAAATTCCAGATCGTCAAACCGATTTACGGACGACGGTTTTGGCGTAACAGGCTCCGTTCTCTGCTGTTCCGGTCCGCCGTAAGTTACCAGCGTCGGCGCAACTTCCTCTTCCTCCTCTTCTAACCGGAAGCTGCCTGATGACTGGAACACCTGATACTGCGGCGCGGCTTCCGTCTCCTCTTCCGGTTCCTCTACCCGGAAATTTCCTGACGACTGGAACACCTGATACTGCGGTACTTCTTCCTCATTCTCTTCCGGCTCTTCTACCCGGAAATTTCCCGATGACTGGAATACCTGATACTGCGGCGTTTCTTCTTCCATCAATGCCGCCGCAGGTTCTTCCCGTAACGGCGCGTTTTGTACCGATGCCGCCGGTGCTTCTACCGGGTTTCTTTGTATTGGCGCTGTCGGTGCTTCTACCGGAGTCCTTTGTACCGGCGCTGTCGGTGTTTCAACCGGAGTTCTCTGTACCGGTGCTGTCGGTATTTCTTCACGGACGCTGACATTTACCGCCGGCTCAAAGACCGCTTCGGGTACTGCCGTCGCCGCGATTTCCTGAATCGCTTCCGTTACCGGTTCTTCCACAAATGTTTTATCTGCCTGTGGCGCGGCTTCTTTCGCAGTATCCCCAAACTGCTTTACCATTTCGTCCGTCCACACAAATACTTCAAAACCGTTTTCTTCCTGCGGTTTTACAGGCTCATTGCCGCTTTCTTCCGCCATCGGCTGCGTTTCTTCCAGATCGCCGCCGTCATAGGTACTCCAATCAAAGAAATCGGCTTCCTTGGCAAACGGATTAACCGGCTTTTCTTCTTTCTTTGCCACAACCGGTTCCGGCTTTGGTTCTTCTACTGCCGGCATTGGCTGAACCGGTACCGGCTCCGCAGCGGGTTCTGGCATTTGCGCAACCGCCACAGGTTCCGGAATTACGGTTTCCATAACATTTGGTATCGCCGTATTTTCCTGTATAGCCACCGTAACATTCGGTATCGCCATATTTTCCTGTACAGCCGCCGTAACATTCGGTGTTGCAGCTTCCTCCCGTACCGGCGTTGTGACCGGCATGGAAACATCTTCCGCCGTATACGCTGCGCTTTCCTGCATTATAGGCGCTGCCTCATACGTTGATTGTGGTTCCGTCACATACGTTGATTGCGGTTCTGCCACATATGTTTCCATGACAGGCGCCTCCATTACCGGCGCCTCCGCCGTAAATTCGGGAACAACCGGCTGCTGTACTTCTTCCGGTTCTTCAAATCCTGCGAACACCGATGTATTGTCGGTATCATAGAAATCGGTAAAGGACACTGCCTGACCGAAACTAAAGTCTTCGCCTAAATCCAGTCCCAAATCAACCGTCTCCGGCTCAACAACGGGCTGCTGCGCCGCCGGCTGACTAACCGGCTTTGCCGCGCTTACGTTTAAAACATTATTTGCTTCGTTCCTATGGAATGAAACCGGTTCTTCCACCAGTTCGTCGTCCTCGTTATATGGTTTTTCCAAAGCCGCGGTATTGCCAGCCTCTTCCGCTCCGGCGTCCGCCCTGACAAATAATCCTTCCAGCGAATCAATCGGCGTATATAACTCGTCTGCCGCGGTATATGCGGTAAATGACTGCGCGTCCTGCTGGGACATTTCAAATCTCGGAGCGTTGCCTCCGGAGAGATTATTGGCAAAGAAACTTGACATCGTTTCAAACATCGGCTTGCTTTGCTCAGCTTCCGGCTCCTTATTAACCTGAGGGATTTCCTCTTTGCTTTCATTCTCAAAAGCAGGGGTTGCAATCGCTGCCTGAGGTTGTAAATTCTGAGGTTCCTCCGCCTTTTTCTCTACGGCTTCGTATACAGGACTTACTGCCTGCTCCGTTACCGGTTGTGGTGTCATTACCGGCTGTGGTTCGATCACCGGTTCCGACTTCACTACCGGCTGTGGTTCAATTACCGGTTCCGGCTCCGCCTCAACGACCGGTTCCGGTTCACTCATCATCGGCTGCACTTCCGGCTGTGGTTCGATTACCGGTTCCGGCTCTATAAATACCGGCTGCATTACCGGTTCTGCCTCAACTATAGGTTCCGGTTCACTCAATATTGGCTGTACTTCCGCCTGCGGTTCGATCGCTGGCTGTTCTGCCTCATAACGGTATTCCGGCTCGTATGCAGGTTTTTCTTCCTCATAATGATACTCCGGCTCATATGCAGGTTTTTCTTCTTCGTAATGATATTCCGGTTCGTATGCGGATATTTCCGGCTGTTCTTCTACCACTTCGTATATAGGACTTACCGTCTGCTCCACTACCGGCTGTGGTTCGACTACCGGTTCCGGCTCCATAAATACCGGCTGCATTACCGGTTCTGCCTCAACTATCGATTCCGGTTCACTCAATATCGACTGCGGTTCGATCGCTGGCTGTTCTGCCTCATAACGGTATTCCGGCTCGTATGCAGGTTTTTCTTCCTCATAACGATATTCCGGCTCATACGCAGGTTTTTCTTCCTCATAATGATACTCCGGCTCGTATGCAGGTTTTTCTTCCTCATAACGATATTCCGGTTCATATGCAAAAGCTTCCGGTTGTTGCGGCTGTTGTTGTTCCGCTACGGTTTCATATATAGGACTTACCGCCTGCTCCATTACCGGTTCCGGTGTCACTATCGGCTGTGGTTCGATTACCGGTTCCGGCTCCATAAATACCGGCTGCATTACCGGCTGTTCTTCATAACGGTACTCCGGTTCATACGCAGGTTTTTCTTCCTCGTAATGATATTCCGGCTCATATGCCGGTCTTTCCTCTTCATAATGTACCGGCTCATACGCCGATACTTCCAGCTGTCTCTCGATTGTTTCATACGTTTCATAGGACGGCGCTGCCATTACAGACTCATATGTCGGCTCAGGCGCTGCCGTTTGATACGTCGGCGTCGGCATTATCGGTTCCGGCGTTGTCGGTCTTACCGGTTCATATACCGGCTGCGGCGCTATCGGTTCCGGTGCTACCGGTCTTACCGGTTCATATACCGGCGGTGGCGCTATCGGTTCCGGTGCCGTCGGTCTTACCGGTTCATATACCGGGGGCGGCGCTGTCGGTTCCGGCGTTACCGGTCTTACCGGCTCATATACCGGCGGCGCTACCGGTTCCGGCGTCGTCGGTCTTACCGGCTCGTATACCGGGGGCGGCGCTGCCGGTGTCGGCTGCGGCGCAGATGGCGACACATTGCCAGTTGTGTTCTCCTCGTCCGGTCTGCTCAACGCGGAATCATACATGGAAAGTTCCACCGGAATTTCTTCTTCGTCCTCGCCCTGCGATGCCGTTGAAAAATTCTTATGCGAAATGTATCTCTGGTCTTTCTCAATATCCTCAAGCATTTTATCCAGTTCGCTGTCGTCCACATACGTTACGCCGACAACGTCTTTTTTATTATATTTAACCTGAACATTTTCCAGATTATCCTTGAGCTGGACTTCCTGATCCTCATAGGAAGGTCTTGTTCCAAAACTTCCCGACGCCGCCATCGCGAGCAGCGGGTACATAAAATGAAGATACATCGGTCCTAAATCAAATGTGATCGTAAAGAAGCAAAGCACATTTACAATAAATAAAATCAATGTATCGGCGCTGCCCGGTCCGAGAAACAAACGGATCCCGCCGATGATCGCGCCCATAACAAGCGCGATATAGTAATATTTCTCAAACGTCGTGAACTCAAACATCTTATCAAAACATTCGATGTATTTCCTGTAATTTTCCATGTAGATCGACGTCAATCCCGCCTGGTGCATTTCATAGAAAAAGTAAGCCACTACGGCTATCAGAAACAGTACGATCGCCGCAAGTTTAAGATTGGGCTTTTTCCTCACCACGAACAGGATCAGAGAAAGAACGCAGATTCCGCCGATAACAGCCGCCATGCGGGTCAGATCCTGCATATCGTAACCGTATGTACTGATAAGATACGGCCACGGCACAAGAAACATCAACGTGGCAAAACCGAACTGGTTCAGCATTCTGGCGGTCAGATACGCCATAAACATACAGAGCAGCACAATTCCTTCACGGGTAAGATCCAGTTCAAATTCTCCCATCATGTAAACACGCACAACGCATGACAAAGTAAGGAAGATCAATACGGAAATGATTTCCAGCGACGTTTTCAAAATCGGGTTGGACGCCAGCATTTTCCTTACATTCGTGGCATGGACCAGATACATGATAACGCAAAGTATCATGGACACGATAACCGCGCAGAGTCCCGCGTTCATGTCGATGTTTTCCGGCTCGAAAACCTGAATACAGAACAGAAGCGAATATACTGCCAGCACCAGAAATACTGACGTATTGATATAATAGAACGGATTCTTTTTTACATTCATAGATTACACCCCGTGATTTCTAATTATCTTGAATAATTATATGTCTTTTTATTGTACCACAAATAACGTTAAAATGCAAATTTGCAATATATTCCAAAATTTATATCCGTCCGTTAGCCCAAAAACTTACCTAAGATCTCGAGGAACAGGTCAATATTAAGAGGTTTGGCAATATGCGCGTTCATACCGTTTTGCAAAGCCGCTTCCTTGTCTTCTTCCATCGCGTTTGCCGTCATGGCAATGATCGGAAGATCCTTTACGTCTTTGCGCGGAAGGGCGCGGATCGTCCGCGTCGCCTCATATCCGTCCATAACCGGCATCTGCACGTCCATCAGCACGGCGTCGTAATATCCTTCCTCCGCACGGCTCACCATTGCCACCGCGTCGGTACCGTCAGGGGCAGTCTCTACCTCAAAACCGCTCTCTTCCAGAATGGACTGGGCAATCTCCCGGTTCAGCTCATTATCCTCCACCAGCAGGATACGTTTTCCGCCAAAATCAACCTTTGTCCACGCAACCTTCTCTTCCTTCTCAAGCAGGTTGTTTGCCGCCAGCAGAGCGGATTTCAAATCCGACATAAACAGCGGTTTCGCGCAGAACGCGGTAACGCCCGCCTCCATAGCCTCTTCCTCAATATCGGTCCAGTCATATGCCGTAAGAATGATGATCGGCGCCTCATGACCGATAACCGAGCGGATACGCCGCGTGGTTTCGATACCGCTCATCTCCGGCATCTGCCAGTCAATAATATAGGTGTGGTAAAAATCACCGGCGTTGTGAGCGCTCTTGGCGCGGTAAACCGCCTCTTTGCCCGAGGTCGTCCATTCCGCGCGCAGTCCGATCTGCTTGAGCATTCTCGCCACGCTCTCGCAGCTGTCGCAGTCGTCGTCCACCACAAGGGCGCGCAGCCCTTCCAGTTCCCTGATCTGCTCCATATTCTTCTCAACGTCCTGTAATTTCAGACTTAACTCTACCCGGAACTCGCTTCCCTCGCCTTTTTTACTCTCAACCGTGATCGTACCGCCCATCATTTCCACAATGTTCTTGGTAATCGCCATACCAAGACCGGTTCCCTGAATACCCGTCTTGGTGGTACTTGCCTCACGCTCAAACGGCTCGAAAATATGCTCCACAAAATCCGACGTCATGCCGATACCGTTGTCCTTAACCAGAAATACATAATCCCCGTATCCCCGGTGGAACGTGGTCTGCTGCTGGATACGGAAACTTACCGTACCGCCTGCCGGAGTGTATTTCACCGCGTTACTCAGAAGATTGATGAAAATCTGGCTGAGTTTTAAGGTGTCCGCCATCACGTCCTCGTTATTTACGTCAAATGTATCAATAAACAGTTCCAGCTGCTTTGCCTTTACCTGCGGCTGGATAATATTTACCAGATTGTGGGTCAGCTCGGAAATGTTGCATTCCTGCTCCTTGATCTGGACCTTTCCGCTCTCGATACGGCTCATATCCAGAATATC
>JAMPBI010000154.1 GCA_023666775.1 Alistipes sp.
CGATGTAAATTTAATATTGTCAAATGTGTCTATTCCTGTCAGAAGTTTTCCGTTGTTCTTGCAATAAAATGAAGGAGAAAAATTTATCATGAAAATATTAGTATACGACTATTTTCCGGATTACGCGAAAGAAATCCGCAGAGAGGTATTTACAAACGAGCAGGGGTTTCAGAATGAATTTGACGAGACGGATAATACCGCCGCGCATTTTGTGTTGTTTGAGGAAAAGGAAGAACCTATTGCGACGTGCCGCGTGTTTTGGAATGAAGAAATGGAAGCGTATACCCTTGGAAGGCTTGCCGTTATTAAAAAATACCGTGGGAGAAATATGGGTTCCGTCATGGTGAAAGAGGCTGAGAAATATGTCCGGGAAAAAGGTGGAAAGAAGCTGATACTTCATGCGCAGTGCCGGGCGGCTGACTTTTATAAAAAGCTGGGATTTGAGGAGTTCGGAGATGTGGGAGATGAAGAGGGCTGTCCGCATATTTGGATGAAGAAATCAGTATGAATAAGAAAGCATGTTGATAAGATTTAACTTTACAAATGAAGTTAAAAAAGTTAAAATAGTTATGTAGGGAGGGCTGGCGATGACAAGTGAAGAATATAACAAGATTATTGCAGAGATAGAAACACTGCCGTCCGGCGGTATTACTTACAAAAAAATAAATGGTAAAGAGTATGCTTATTATCAATGGAGAGAATATGGGAAACAACGTTCCAGAAGAACGAAAGATGAGGAATTGGGAGAACTTTTAAGGCAGATTGAGCGTAGAAAAGAACTTCAGGATTTGATAAAAGGCATAGATATACAAGAAATCGGTGGGGGGAATAAGGATTATCCGTTTCGGTGTGTGGTAAGAACCGGAAAAGAACTGGAACGTTTTGTGAAACCGGTGGAAAAGTGGGTGAAGCGCGAGTGCTACCGGAAGCTTCATGATTATGTTTATGGCGGGATATACGATCGGGTATATATTTTGTATGGTCTTAGAAGAACGGGTAAGACAACGCTGATCCGCCAGATCATTTCTGAAATGGATCCTGAGGCGCAAAGTGTGACCGCTTTTATCCAGATACAGGATAGTAAGACTTTAGATGATGTAAATCAGGATTTGAGGTATCTGGAAGAAAAAGGTTACAAATATGTGTTTATTGATGAAGTTACGCTGTTAAATGATTTTATTGAAGGCGCGGCGCTTTTTTCTGATGTATTTGCAGCCAGCGGAATGAAAATCGTTTTGTCAGGTACGGATTCTCTTGGTTTCGTGTTGGCAGAGGACGAAGAATTGTATGATAGGTGCATTATGTCGCATACAACGTTTATTCCGTATCGTGAATTTGAAAAAGTGTTGGGAATTGTCGGCATTGATGACTTTATTCGATATGGAGGAACAATGAGCCTTGGCGGGAGGCGGTATAATGATAATGCCATGATCTTTGCAACTAAGAAAAGTACAGATGAATACGTAGACAGCGCCATTGCGCGGAATATTCAACATTCCCTGAAGAATTACAGGTATGAGGGACATTTTCGTTCATTGCGGGAATTGTATGAGAAAAACGAATTGACAAACGCAATCAACAGAATTGTAGAAGACATGAATCATCAGTTCACTATCGAGGTTTTGACCAGAGACTTTAAGTCAAATGATTTGAGGATTTCGGCAAACAATCTGAGAAAAGACAGAGAAGAACCGACGGATATTCTTGACCGTGTTAATATGATTAAAGTAAACGAAACGCTTAGGTCTTTGCTGGAAATCAAAAATAAGGCGGAACAGTCGGTCAAAATACAGGACTCACATCGGTTTGAAATAAAAGAGTATTTGGACTTACTGGATCTTACGGTAGAAATAGATAGCAGATGGATGTCCGATTATAACCGCAGAGAAACAAGAACAGTATTTTCACAGCCGGGTATACGTTATTCACAGGCAGAGGCGCTTGTGAAATCGCTTATGCAGGACGAGCTGTTCCGAAGATTGTCTTTGGAAGAACGAAACAGAGTAACGGCAAGGATAATGGACGAAATTAAGGGTAGAATGATGGAGGATATAGTTCTTCTGGAAACCAGGATTTCTAAAAAAAATTGTGAAGTGTTCCGGTTACAGTTTGCCGTAGGTGAGTTCGATATGGTTGTTTTTGATCCGAAAGAAGGAAACTGCAAGATTTATGAAATTAAACACAGTAAAGAAGTTATTCCACAGCAGTGCAGACATTTATTAGATGAACAAAAATGTATGGACACAGAATTTCGGTATGGTCCGATCATCGGTAAGTATGTGATTTATCGTGGCGCGACAACAACGCTCTTAGAAGCGGGGGTCGAAACACAGGAAGATGTGGCGTATCTGAATGTGGAAGAGTATTTGAAGACGTTGTAGGAGGACAAATATGGGACCTTGCGACTGCAAGGTCCCATTCATGCGTTTTCTTTCAATTCCAAAGAAACTATTCGGTTTGTGGTTATTTTACCTAATCGCAGTTTTACAAAAAACTACGATTTGATATGATAGCAATTTCTTGCAGAAATTACTATCTGATATTCACATCTACCTGCGGGAACGGAATAATAATCCCGTTTTCATCAAATGCCTCCTTAAAATCCTCACGCAACGCCCAGAGGGTAGGCCAGTAGTTTTCGCCTGCCGTCCAGCAGCGGGTGGTGAGCGTGATACCGCTGTCGCCCAGAGCGTCAACGAATACGACGATATCGCGGTCTTTCAAAACATTTTCGTTGTTGCGGATAACCGTTTCCAGAACGGATTTTGCTTTCTTTAAATCCGTGCTGTAGCTGACGCCGATGGAGACGTCAACCCGGCGCACCGGTTCACTGGCGACGTTTGTGATGTTGCTGTTGGCAAGAGTTCCGTTTGGCAGGGTGACCGTCTTATTATCCACGGTGGCAAGTCTTGTATAGAGCAGGTCGATAACCTGCACCGTTCCCTCGCAGCCGCAGGCAACGATATAATCTCCCACCTTGAAAGGCTTGAACAGCAGGATCAGTACGCCGCCCGCAAAGTTCGAGAGCGAACCTTGCAGGGAAAGACCGACCGTAAGTCCCAGAGAGCCGATCAGCGTTACCAGAGAGGACGTTTCGATCCCGATGGCGCCGATAATGGAAATTATCAGGACGCCGTAAAGCAAAAACTTAAACAAAGACAGCAGGAACTTGGACAGGCTCACGTCTATGTGCGCTTTGTCAAAGGTCTTGGAAAGAAAACCCAGCAGTATTTTGATAAGTTTTTTCCCGATCAGCCATATGAGCAGAACGACAATTATTTTCTTTACGATAAATAACGAGCCGTCGAACAGCTTTCTTAATAGTATGCCGGTGTAGGTTTCGATTTCAGCCACCGTTGTATCGGAGACTGTCAGCAGCGGGTACATCATTTTTTCTCCTTATTTGGCGCGGACGCGGCGGCTTTCGCCGCAGCTGCCTTTTTAACGTTTTTCTTTGCCGTCGTATTGTCTACGACAACGCCTTCCGAAACCGGTACATAGCGGAATACGCTGATACCCATCGGAGGAACTTTAATGCGGATCGAGTTGTCAAGCCCGTCACATTCCTCTTCTTTGGACATTTTAAGGCGCGGATTGGTGAAATCGCTTCCACCGTATTTTGCGCTGTCGCTGTTAAATATTTCTTTGTATTTGCCCATATGCGGAACGCCGATCTTATAGTTGGCGCGCTTAACCGGCGTAAAGTTGGCGACCACGATCAGTTCTTCGCCGCCGGCGGAAATACGTTCAAATACCAGTATGGTTTCGTCGGCGGAAATGCAGTTGATCCATTTAAAACCGTCCGTCACATAGTCCTGATCGTAAAGAGCCGGTTCCGTGCGGTACAGGTGGTTTAAGTCCTTCACAAATTCTTTCATCTGGGCGTGCGGCTCGTATTGAAGAAGATCCCACGAAATTTCTTTTTCCTCGGACCATTCGGCTGTCTGCCCGAAATCCTGTCCCATAAAGAGAAGTTTCTTGCCCGGGTGCATATACATAAAACCGTATGCCGTGCGAAGGTTGGCGAACTTCTCCGCGTCGGTTTCGCCCGGCATTTTATAGAGCATGGACGCTTTGCCGTGGACAACCTCGTCGTGGGAAAGAACCAGAATAAAGTTTTCACTGTAATTATAAATCATGCTGAAAGTCAGCTCGCCGTAGTGGCCTTTTCGGAAAAGCGGATCCAGCCGCATAAAGTTGGTGAAATCATTCATCCAGCCCATATTCCACTTAAAATCATAGCCCAGCGAATCCTTTTCCACGTCGCCCGTTACCATAGGCCATGCGGTGGATTCCTCGGCAATGAGCATGGTGCT
The DNA here is from genome assembly GCA_023666775.1 of Alistipes sp. Taxonomy (GTDB): domain Bacteria; phylum Bacillota; class Clostridia; order Lachnospirales; family Lachnospiraceae; genus MGBC120314. Next base: position 4,317 of record JAMPBI010000154.1, read on the forward strand.
TAACTTCTTTTTCTTGAAAATGGAATTGAGGTGTTTGATCAGCTCGATCGCCTCAAGGTTTTCCTTGCCGCCGTACATGTTGGCAACCCATTCGCCGTCCCGCTTTCCGTAATCAAGATAGAGCATGGAAGCGACCGCGTCGGAGCGGATACCGTCAACGTGGTATTCCTCCGCCCAGAACAGGGCGCTGCCGATAAGGAAATTCTTAACCTGTGGTCTTCCGTAATTGTAGATCAGGGTGCCCCAGTCCGGGTGGGAGTTCTGCCTCGGATCCAGATGTTCGTAGAGGCAGGTTCCGTCAAAATTGGAAAGACCGAACGTGTCTCTTGGAAAATGCGCGGGAACCCAATCAAGGATCACGCCGATACCTGCCTTATGCAGCTCGTTGACAAAATATTTAAAATCCAGCGGCGTGCCGTAACGGCTGGTCGGCGCGTAATATCCCGTTACCTGATAGCCCCATGAGGCGTCCAGAGGGTGTTCCGTGACCGGCATAAGTTCCACATGGGTGTAATTCATTTCCCTGACATATTCAATTACCATTGGAGCAAGCTCGCGGTAAGTATAAAACTCTCTTCCGTCTTCTTCGGAAGGTTTTTTGAAAGACCCCAAGTGCATTTCATAAATGGCCAGCGGAGCGGTGAAAGGCGGCGTCTGGTCGCGTTTTGCGATCCAGTTTTTGTCTTCCCACCGAAAGCCGGAAATGTCGCTTACTTTGGAGGCGTTGGCAGGGCGCAGTTCCCATTCAAACGCGTATGGATCCGACTTTAATCCCGTAAGACCGCCCTTAAATTTGATCTCGTATTTGTAGATGGCGCCCTTGTAAACGCCCGGTATAAACAGGTCGAAAACGCCGCTCTCATAATCTTTTCTCATCTGGTGGATCCTGCCGTCCCAGTTGTTGAAATCACCCACGACGCTGACCCGTACCGCGTTAGGAGCCCATACGGCAAAACGTGTTCCCAGAACGCCGTCAACCTCGCATACATGGGATCCCAGCAGATCGTAAACTTTATAATTGATCCCGTTTGAAAAATCGGTCAGATCCTTGCGTGACAATTCGTAATCATAGGAATACGGGTCGCGGTATTCCAGACTTTGTCCGTCCGGAAATGTGGCGAACAATGTGTATTGTACTTTCTTACGGCCGGGGATCAGCACGGCGAAATAACCCGCCTCGTCTGCCTCCTCCATCGTATAATTCTTTTTCTGCCCGTCAATCTTAACCACAATGCAGGAAGCCCCCGGCATAAAAGCCTGAATTAACAGACCGTTTGGCGTGACGTGCTGTCCAAGATAGTCGTGTGGGTTGTCGCATTCCGAATAAACAATGCCCTCAATTGCAGGCCAGTTCATAAGTTTGTATAATTTCTTGTCCATATAAGCCCTCCGTTTCTTGTTTAATAGGAAATCCATAAAAATATGTTATACTTATTTTACCATATTTGTGGGGCAATTATCTACTAGAAAATGTATGTTTGGTATGGTATACTATAAGCTATTACATATATATTTGATCGGATAGGAAATTGCGTGGCGATTTCGCGATCTTATAAATTAAATGGAGCATTCCTGTAATTCAGAAATAATGCCAATTGAATAAAAAGAAACCT
>JAMPBI010000155.1 GCA_023666775.1 Alistipes sp.
CTCCCACCTCGATATTCTCCCTCACCGTCAGATTGGGGATCAGGTTATACATCTGGAAAATGTAGCCGAGATGTTTTCTGCGGTACTGCGTCAGTTTCTTTTCGTTCATGTCCGCCATTTTTTCGCCGCGGATCATGATGTCGCCGTCGTCCGCCGTATCGATCCCGCCTATGATATTTAAAAGCGTCGATTTTCCCGAACCGGAAGGTCCCAGCAGAACGCAGAACTCTCCTTTCTCCACCGAAAGGCTGATCCCTTTCAAAATCTCGGTCTTGTTTGTGCCCGTCCCGAAGGACTTGCGGATATTGCTGATTTCTATAAACATAAAAAATTCCTGCCTGTTTAGTTATTTATTTCAAATATAAGTTAGCACAAACTAACTAAACAGTCAAGAAAATTATGATAAATATATATTTTTATTTTACAGCGCAAGCTGGGACGCGCTGATCTCGCCATAGACCGGACAGCTTTCCATGAGTTCCTCATGGGTTCCGTACCCCGTCATTCTGCCTTCTTCCAGCACCATGATCTTATCGCAGTTCATGACCGAGCTGATCCGCTGCGCGATAATGATGGTGGTGGTATCTTTAAAATGCTCGTTGATCGCGCCGCGCACCGCCGCGTCCGTTTTGTAATCCAGAGCGCTCGCTGCGTCGTCCAGTATGAGTATATCCGGATTTCCCGCAAGCGCCCTCGCGATCAGCACCCGCTGTTTCTGACCGCCGGACAGGTTGGCGCCCTTGATCGCCACCGCCGCGTCATAGCCGTTCTCCATTTTTTCGATATGTTCGTCAATGCGGGCATAAACTGCCGCCGACCGTACCTGCTCTTTGGACAGTCCTCTTCCGAGACTGATATTTTCATAGACCGTATCTTCAAACAGGGTATCGTTCTGGAACGCCGCGCCAAACATCTGATGAAGTTTTGGCAGGCTGTAACTTCGGATATCCTTTCCGTCAATGAAAATATTTCCCTGACCCACGTCATAGAAACGCAGAAGGAGGCTGATCAGCGTGGTTTTACCCGCGCCGGTCGCGCCGATTATACCGAGCCGCTCCCCTTTATTCAGGGAAAAACTGATATTTTCCAGATTGTTGTGTCTGCCGTTATAGGAAAAAGTCACATCGCGAAACTCGATGTGGGGCGCGTTTCGCGTTTCATAAAGCTCCCCCACCTGCTCCATGTCGCCGCAGGTATCGATCACCTTCATAATACGGTCCGCCGAAGCGATCGCCTGGGACATTTTCACAAACAGCCTTGTGACGGAAAGCATGGCGTTCAGAATGATCGTAAAGTATGTGAGAAACGCCACGATCTTACCGCTCTCCGTCAGTCCCCCGTTGACCCGGTACGCGCCTACGAGAATGACCAGCACCCAGCCCATGTTTAAAATGAAGTTCATGACCGGATTGGTGATACCCATGGTCATTGCCGCCCTTTTTTCACGGCGTACCACTTCCCCGTTTATCTCGCCAAAGGTTTTCTTCTCGTATTCGCTTTTGGAAAGCGCCTTTATCACACGGATCCCCGCCACATTTTCACGCACCTTGCGGATCAGGACGTCCACCGCCTCCTGCTGCCTCGTGTACATGGGAATGCCCTTTTTGGACACAAGGTATACGAGTATTCCCATAAACGGCAAAAGAGCCGCCAGCACCAGCGAAAGGGAAACGTCCAACGTCATGGTCACGATGATCCCGCCGATCAGAAGAATGGGCGCGCGCACGCCGAGGCGCTGCATCATTCCGATGGCGTTGTGCAGATTGTAGGTATCGGAAGTAAGGCGGGACACCAGGGAGCTTTCCGTAAATTCGTTTACCTGACGGCAGGACAGATACGATATCTTCGCGAACAGGTCATGGCGTATGGTTTCCATGGAAAGCTGCGCCACCCGGGAAGCAAAACGGTTTGCCAGGATATTTCCCGCAATGGCAAAAAAAGCACATACGACCATGAGGACGCCCCACAAAAATACCAGACGGATACTCTGCGTGGGTACGATCTCATCAATCATATATGCCAAAATCCATGGAATAAGAAGGTCCATGATCGTTCCGATGAACTTGATCACGAACCCTCCCGCCATTCTGAGATAATACGGTTTTAAATAAACGGTCAATACCTTTTTCATTATTTGCCTTCATAAATAATAACGGAATCCACATCATAGCCCGCCAGTTTTTTTCTGCCTTCCAAACCTGCAAGTTCCATTAAGAACAGCACTTTTACAACCTTGCCGCCAAGCTGCTCTACCAGCTTGATACTTGCTTCCACCGTTCCGCCCGTCGCGATCAGGTCGTCCACAATCACGACTCTATCGCCCGGCTTCACGGCGTCTTTATGCATTTCGACCGTAGCGCTGCCGTACTCCAGATCGTAGGAAGCCTCAACGGTTTCGCACGGAAGTTTTCCCTTCTTGCGGATCGGAATAAACGGCTTGTTAAGATTGTAGGCGATCGGCATACCGAAAATAAATCCTCTCGATTCCAGACCTACGACCGCGTCAAATTCCACGCCCTCAAGGCACTTCTGCATTTCGTCAACCGCCATGCGCAGTCCGTCCTTATCCTGTAGTACGCTGGTCACGTCCCTGAATATAATTCCTTTCTCCGGAAAATCAGGAATGCTTCTTACATAATCTTCCATTTTCTTCATGACTGAATCCTCTTTTCGTTTATTTATTAAGAGCGCGCGTACAGCTCTTCCATAAAATCACGGGTCTGAATGGCATTTTCAGGCTTCGTGTTCTCCAGCGAAATATGTACATATGGCTTGCGCTCCTTGATATACTTCATCAACAGCGGATAATTGAAGCTTCCCTGTCCCGCCGGGATCGATACCAGCTCGTCGCCGTTTACTTCGTAATCCTTGCAGTGTATCACGGCGATATCGTCGCCGAGGATTTCAAAAGCGTCCGTGATGATCTTGTCCTGCTCGCCGATATTTCCCACATACAGCAGATTGACCGGATCGAAAATGATCTGGAGATTCGGCGAGTTAATGGCGTCCAGCACCCGCTTCGCCCGCTCGATATTGCAGACGATATGCTTATACACCGGTTCGATGGCAAAGATAACGCCCATCTTCTCGCAGTATTCCACGATCGGACGTAAGTTTTCGATAAAGAGCTGCAACGCCTCCTCCGAGTGATTGGCAGGCTCAAACTTATATTCCGCGTTGACCGCTCCCGTTTCCGTACCTACCACGGCGCAGCCGAGAAGGCTCGCGAACCGGATATGGGTCTTGTATTTCTCCACGATCTCGGCGTGCTTGACCGGATCCGGGTGGCAGAGGTTCAGATAACAGCCGAGTACGCAGATATCCACCTTGTATTCGGTGCATAGTTCCCTGATGTACATGGCAAATCCCGGCGTCATCATTCCGTTATTTACTTTCAAGTCATAAACCGCCTTGGACAAGGCAAGCTGGGTACAGTGAAATCCTTTGACATGGATATTCTTTATCAGTTCGTCAAGAGGTGCTTTCTCCATATCATGGGCACGTATTCCTAATCTCATATGCAATCGCCGTCCTTTTCATCAAAATAGGGAAATGTGGAAAAATCCACAATCCCGCTGATAAGATAGAGAAATCGCAACACAATTTCCTATCAAATAAAATAATACTATTTTGGGGGTATGGTGTCAAATAGATTTTTTCCATAGAAAATTATCCGAAACTTTAAGAAACGAATTGTCATTCATATATCTTCGTGTTACAATACATCTACGGAAAGTACCCATGACAGGGTGGCAATCTCCCGAGTTTATGAAAACCGGCGTGCCGGAATACATAGGGAGGGAGGTGACGCCAATGACAGCTTTTGAAATCATATCGATTTTCATCGGAATATCAGCATTGCTGATATCCTTTGGCAGCCTAATTGTTGCGTTGCTTGCCTTTCTCGATAAGAGAAACAACAAGCGAAAATAAAAATGCCTATCCTGTCTGCCAACAGGATAGGCGGTGTCCGTAAGGACATTCTTTAGCCTAAACTCGGAGCATCCACTTTGGAGTGGGTGCTTTTCCTTTGTACTGATATAATACCATTGCGCGTAATAATTTTCAAGAGGTTTCATAACAAAAAATTTTTCGGGTGTGCCTTCAAACTTATGCTAAAATCCCCTGCCCCATCTGCTCCATTACCTCCGCCAATTCCTTCTCATATCTGGGATTTCGTATGTCCTGTGCAAATCCTTCCTGCCTGCCAGCCCAATACGGCGCGTTGGAATCTGCTTTGATACATTCCACCAGAATATTCCGGTTATAGATACTCAGCGCACAATTGATCCCGTTATTTTTAAAATCGCAGTCTCCGATCACGTTATTGCCTTCAAGGGGAATTTCTTTGTAGACGCGTCCCCTCTGAAACATGATCTTATTCCTGTTCGTGCCGGAAATGCTGCGCCCGTACATAATCGGATAATCCACATTTTCCGGCAGCGGGGCATTCCCGATTATTTCGTACTCCCCATAGTAAAACCTGTTATCCATGATAAATTGGGACGGACAGCTTTTCAACCCGCTTAATTCCTGTATATCCACCGCGGGATTTTCGGTTATGATGTGGTAGACCGACACCACAAGCGGTCTTCCCATGAGAATATTCCAGACCTTTACTCCGCTTTTTTTGAGCAGCGACACATCAAGCAGGATCCGCCCGTAACCATAATGGGTGCGGTCAATCTTAAAACGGAAAAAATCGCCCTCACGGAACTTGCAATGTTTCCGCTTCGCCGTCGCGAATGCCTGTATCTTTTCCAATTCCGCCTCGTCCGTGTCCGCGATCCATTGTCTTAAAAATTCTTGCAGTTCCTCTTCCGTCATCGGCTTCAATCCCGCGAAATACGACGAAAAATAGGTCTGCTGGGTTGTATAATTGCCCAGTGTTATGTATCCGCTGTAGAAAAAATACATTCCTTCGGCATGATAACGCCGCAAATTGACGGCATTCAGCCTTTTCGGTTTCCCTTTTCCTGTCTTTGGAGCTATCATCGTCCTATTTTCCAAAGTTTTCAGATATACCGTATCTTCCTGATAACTGCCGCTGAATTGTACGGAAATTTTCTTGCGGATCACGTCGCCGTCAAAATATAAGATCACCATGCCCGTTTCATTTTCAGGTTTTATGCTGTTTGAAATCTCAACTCTTTCCCATGCGGGATTGATAAGTTCCAATCCCAAGTATTTACGCTGTTCATTTGTTAATTCCATTTTATGCGCCTCCGGTGATGATCGTTTAATCCAGCAACTCTTGCATTATGTTTTATTTTACCAACTATATTATATCACATTCCGCTTGTTCATTCCAACCTATCGTTGATCCCGGCAATCCACCCGCTGTCATCACTCTCAAACAGCTTTATAAACCTGCCGAAATTGCTGCTGCCGATAACCGTATCTTTCATCACCAAATCACCTATACGCCTACGCATTTCCGCATAATTTTCCGCAGTCACATGTTCCATAACCTCTCTGATCTGATCTGCTCTTCCCTTGTAATTTTCCACTCCGGTATATTTCCTGATCAATGGAGCGTTTGCAGACTTTGCAGGTGACTTTAAATTTTCATCGGTCCAATGTTTTACTATAATCTGCATTGTACACGGATTGCCAAACATAACCACCTCATCTGCGGCATTCGAGACACCATGAAACTCATTAATTTTTCGCTTAATGTCTTCGTATTGTCCATAAGGCTTCTTTTCCGTATCACAGAAAACAAATATAACTTCGTATGAGCCATTCTGATAACGATCCTGATATCTCGCCGGTATATTACCGTTACCGCCGGCATTAACCAACGAAATATCATATTGTTCGTTCCACACTCTTAAAGTCTGCAATCGTTGAAGATACTTATATTCCTCATTACCCTCGCAGATAATGCAGATTTTATGCTTATCCGAGAGTCTG
>JAMPBI010000156.1 GCA_023666775.1 Alistipes sp.
TTGAACCTCTAAATCCCAGACCACCGGCACTTGCCCAAGATAACGCATTACCTTCCATATCGGTAAGCGTAACGATCGTATTATTAAATGATGACTGGATATGTGCCTGTCCGCGTTCAACGTTTTTCTTAACACGCTTTTTTGTCACTTTTTTTGTAACTTTATTAGCCATTTTCTAAACTAACCTCCCTTATGGGTACCCTTTACGGGCCACTATATTCATTATTTCTTCTTATTTGCTACTGTCTTCTTCGGACCCTTACGGGTTCTGGCATTGGTCTTGGTCTTCTGTCCTCTTACAGGAAGACCCTTTCTGTGGCGGATTCCCCGATAGCATCCGATTTCCTGTAATCTCTTAATGTTCAGGGCAACTTCTCTTCTCAGATCACCTTCAACAAGAATATCATGGGCTTCCATTGCCTTCTGAATCTTAACAACCTCGTCGTCCGTCAAATCCTTAACACGGGTATCCGGATTTACTCCTGCCTCTGCAAGAAGACGGTTTGAAGTAATTCTGCCTATACCATAAATATAAGTAAGACCAATTTCAATACGTTTTTCTCTTGGTAAGTCTACACCAGCGATACGAGCCATGCGTATTACACCTCCATTAGTTAATTCTTCCGTAAGGAACACATATCGCAGCCCACCCGTCCCCGGATGTCTGAAATGTTGTGCGTACACATTCCTTATCCTTCTTGTTACATATAATTTATTATAATAGTAATGAACCCATTCAGACAACTATGCCTGGCGTATCATTACTGCAGCCGCATAAAACACAGAAATTGCCCTGCAATTTCCGATCATAAAAAGTTCTCTGGAAAAATTTTCCAAAGAAAGACGCAAAAACAAGAGAAGCCCTATTCCACTTCTCTCTGGTTCATTAACCCTGTCTCTGCTTATGTTTCGGGTTCTCACAGATAATTCTGATCGCGCCCTTTCTCTTAATAACTTTGCACTTTTCACAAATAGGTTTTACTGATGATCTTACTTTCACAGCTATTTCTCCTTTCCAAAAAAGTTCGTTTCTCATTATATCAAACACTTGATAAAATAGCAAGTAAAACTTTTGAAAAAATTAATTTATTTTAAACCTTACTTATCTCTCCAAATGATTCTGCCTTTTGAAAGGTCATATGGAGAAAGCTCAATCGTTACTTTGTCCCCCGGTAAAATACGAATATAGTTCATTCTTAACTTTCCGCTGATATGCGCCAGCACCTTGTGCCCGTTTTCAAGCTCTACCTGAAACATGGCGTTCGGCAGCTTTTCAATTACTGTTCCTTCAATTTCAATCACATCTGTCTTTGACATAGATAACCTCCGTTTAATTTTGACTTGCCTTATAATCTTTTATGGCTCTTTTTATATCGTCATTATTTAATTGATCATTATTTATTTTTTCTATTATAACCGAATCCATATAATCTATAAACTGAATATGCCTTAATTTCTTCTTCTTTGGCTTATCAAGCGGTTTTGTTTTACCGTTTACCAAATATGCATATTCATCGTTACAATCAATTATGACATATATCTGATTACAGTCATGTCCGGTTTTAGACTTTGCAAATGCTCCTTTTTTAACCAACATTGTTCCTCCGTCTTATCGCAAGGATAATATTTCAGGTTCACCGTCCGTAATCAGAACGGTGTTTTCATAATGTGCTGACAGGGAGCCGTCCGTTGTTACAACCGTCCAGTTGTCGTCAAGCCATTTTACATTATATCGGCCTGCATTAATCATCGGCTCTATGGCTAGTGTCATACCGGCTTTGAGCCTCATCCCTCTTGTTTCCTGCTTGAAATTCGGTACCTGCGGATCTTCATGCAGCGCGCTTCCCACGCCATGCCCTACCAGATCCCTTACAACACCGTATCCGAAACTTTCCGCATACGCGCCGATTGCCGCGGATATCTCGTGGAGATGACTGCCCTCTTTCGCAAATTTGATCCCCTCAAAAAAACACTGTTTTGTCACGTCGATCAGCTGCTGCGCCGCTTCGCTGATCTTACCCACACCGTAGGTTCTTGCGGCGTCGGAATGATATCCTTTGTAAATAACTCCGGCGTCAAGGCTTACGATATCTCCCTCTTTCAGAAAATGTCTCTTATTCGGTATACCGTGTACAACCTCTTCGTTCACCGAAACACAGATTGCCGCCGGATATCCGTTATAATTAAGGAAAGAAGGCGTACAGCCATAACCTTTGATCAGTTCTCTTCCCTTTCTGTCTATATCCCAGGTAGTGATCCCCGGCTTGATCATCTGCGCCAGCGCTTCATGAACCTCATAAAGGATCTTTCCCGCTTCGCGCATCAATTCAATTTCCCGCTGCGACTTAATTGATACTGACATATGCTACTCTCCAAGGATCGTGACGATCGCCGCAAAAACATCTTTCATATCAACGGTTCCGTCCACTTCCTTCAAAATGCCTTTGTTCTTATAGTAATCAATAAGCGGCTGCGTCTGCTCATGGTATACGGAAAGTCTCTTCTGCACGGTTTCCGGTTTGTCATCGTCCCTTAAAATCAATTCCTTTCCGCACCGGTCACAGACATTCTCTGTTTTGGTCGGATTATACACAATATGATATGTCGCGCCGCACCCCACACAGGCTCTTCTTCCTGACATACGGGTTACGATATTTTCATCCGGTACTTCTACATCAATAGCGTAATCGACGCTTTCGCCGACAGCCTTTAGGGCGTTATCCAAGGCTTCCGCCTGAGGAATGGTCCTTGGAAAACCGTCCAGAACGTATCCGTTCGCGCAGTCCGCTTCTTTGAAACGATCCATAATAAGATCCACTACCAGTTCGTCCGGCACAAGCAGACCCTGATCCATATAAGTTTTGGCTTTTCTGCCAAGTTCCGTATCGTTCTTGATATTTGCCCGGAAAATATCACCTGTGGAAATATGCGGAACGAAATACTTATCGGCGATCATCTTTGCCTGTGTACCCTTACCGGCACCAGGTGCACCTAACATAATTATCTTCATACTGTATCTTTCCTTTCATAAAAATTTGACCAATTCCTATTAAATAAGATAGAGAAATTGCAACGCTATTTCCTATCAAACGAAAAACTCGCCCAGTATAAACCGGGCAAGTTTTCATTCATTGTCATTTAATCATTTAAGAATCCCTTGTAATTTCTTACAAGCATCTGTGACTCAATGGACTTCAAGGTTTCAAGGATAACACCAACAATAATGATGATTGATGTACCACTGAACGAAACACTCGCCTTAAACACACCTGAGAAGAAAATCGGAACGACTGCAACGATAATCAAACCGCATGCTCCGATAAAGATTATATTATTCAGTATTTTATTTAAATAATCCGAAGTCGGTTTACCCGGACGGATACCCGGAATAAAACCGCCGCTCTTCTTCATGTTATTGGCAATCTCCAACGGATTAAACGTTATCGACGTATAGAAATACGCGAAGAATATTACCAGCACGATATATACGAGCAGACCGACGGAATATTTCGGATACTGTGGGTTACACCAATATGATGAACTCAGGTATCTTGTCCATTCTGCGCTTCCATTCGTAAAAAACTGCGCGATAATGATCGGTGTTGACAGCAGGGACGAAGCGAAAATTACCGGAATAACGCCTGCCGTATTTACTTTTAACGGTATGGAAGACTGCTGTCCTCCTACGGATTTTCTGCCTACGGTCTTCTGTGAATACTGCACCGGGATCTTTCGCACGCCGTCCTGAAGGATACATACAAATACGACCATCAGAACGATCACCGCAATAATAATGGCTGCGGCAAGTACGCCTCTGGCAACGTCCTTGGAAAACACGAAATTGTTAAACAGAACGGCCATATCCTCCGGTATTCTGGAAACAATGTTAAACAGCAATACCATGGATATACCGTTTCCAACGCCGTTTTCCGTAATCCTCTCACCGATCCACATAAGGATTGCCGAACCTGCGGTAAGAGTAACAATGATCACGATGACCGATCCGGTACGTTGTAAACCGCTCATTGCGGCATAGCCTTTGATAAGACCCTGTCCGCCAAAGCCTACCGCCATCGCCGTACTTTCGATCAATGCCAATGCAACCGTAAGATATCTCGTGATTTCAGCAATCTTCTTTCTGCCGTCTTCGCCCTCTTTCTGCATTTCCTCTAATTTAGGAATCGCGATGGTCATAAGCTGCATAATGATCGAAGATGTAATATATGGCGTTATGCCCAACGCAAAAACGGACATCTGCAAAAAGGAACCTCCGGTGAACGCGTCCAAAAAGCTGAACGCATCGCCGGCTGAACTAAACAATGTGCTGAAATACGTCGTATCAACTCCGGGAATAGGAAGCAGGCTTCCTATTCTTACAACAACCAACATTAAGAAAGTATAGATGATTTTCTTTCGGATATCTTTAATTTTTAATGCGTTACGGAGTGTTTTAAACATTAAATCACCTCACAAGAACCACCAGCGGCCTCAATCTTTTCTTTTGCGGACGCGCTGAAGGCATTCGCCTTAACTGTAAGTTTCTTCGTTAATTTGCCATTACCGAGAATCTTAACACCATCTTTCGGATTGGAAACGATACCGACTTCCATTAACGTATCGACGGTAACATCTGCACCGTTCTCAAATCTCTCAAGTGCGCTAACATTGATTCCGATGATTTCCTTGTAATTTCTGTTTGTGAATCCTCTCTTAGGGATTCTTCTATATAATGGCATCTGACCGCCTTCAAAGCCCGGTCTTGGAGCCCCTGAACGGGCTTTCTGACCTTTATGGCCCTTACCTGCTGTCTTGCCATTTCCTGAACCGTGTCCACGGCCTCTTCTGAAATTATCACTCTGCACTGAACCAGCGGCAGGTTTTAAATTTGATAAGTTCATCTCTACACCTCCTTATCCAATTTATTAGATTTCCTCAACCTTTACTAAATGTCTCACTCTCTGAATCATGCCGCGTGTAGCCGCATTGTCAGGATGTTCCACTGTCTGATGCATTTTTCTAAGCCCAAGAGCCTCAACTGTCCTGACCTGCTTAGGAATTGCGCCAATAGTAGACTTAACTAAAGTAATTTTTAATTTTTCCGCCATTTTTCCGTTCCTCCTAATTAGTTATAAAGCTCTTCAACAGACTTGCCGCGAAGTCTTGCAACTTCCTCCGGAGTCTTTAACTGGCTTAAACCTGCGATCGTTGCGTATACAACGTTCTGCTTGTTATTTGAGCCAAGGGACTTGGTACGGATATTCTTGATACCTGCAAGTTCGATAACGGAACGGGCAGGACCGCCTGCGATAACACCGGTACCTTCCGGGGCTCTCTTCAATAATACATTGGCACTTCCGAACTTACCGATCAGGTCATGCGGAATGCTCTTACTCTCATCAACAGGTACAGAAACCAAATGTTTGATCGCGTCTTCTTTTCCCTTGCGGATCGCTTCAGGAACTTCGGCTGCCTTACCAATACCTGCGCCAACGTGTCCGTTGCCGTCGCCGACAACTACTAATGCTGAGAAGCGCATGTTACGTCCGCCCTTTACAACCTTAGTTACACGTTTGATTGATACTACTTTTTCTGTAATTTCTAACTGACTAGCATCAATTATTGTACGTTTCATGTATGTTTCTCCTCCCTGCTTAGAACTCGAGGCCAGCTTCTCTTGCTGCCTCTGCTAATGCTTTTACTTTACCCTGATATATGAAACCGCCTCTATCATAGACTACAGTCGTGATACCCTTTTCTAATGCTCTCTTTGCAATTACAGTTCCTAAGTATGCTGCTGCTGCAACGTCATTAGTCTTTGTAAGCTCCGCCTTAACATCTTTTTCAAGTGTTGAAGCTGCTACAAGAGTATGGCCAACTGTATCGTCAATAATCTGAGCGTACATA